>PXPI01000079.1 GCA_003021905.1 Cyanobacteria bacterium SW_9_44_58
GTTCTGTACCCCCTAGGAGGGGTTCTAACCAAGCTCCTGCTTATGCCTCGGATTTCATGAAAAATCCTGCGATTTCACAGGAAACGAATCGCACAAGCTGTTCTGGCTTATGCTGCCCAACACTATCCCTTTTGGCGAGAAGAACTCAATTTACCCAACTTAAACTACGGCGCATTTGGGGAAAACTTTACGGTTGCCGAACAAACGGAGGCTTCTGTCTGCATTGGCGATATTTATGAAATTGGAGAAGCCTGCTTGCAAGTTTCTCAACCTCGTCAGCCCTGTTGGAAACTCTCGCGACGGTGGCGCATTAAAAATTTGGCTCTACAAGTTCAGAAAACCGGAAAAACGGGGTGGTATTTTCGCGTCCTTAAAGAGGGATACGTTCAACCTGATTCCTTATTAGTGTTGCGCGATCGCGCTTTTCCCCAATGGACCATTGCCCGCGCCAATGAGATTATGCATCACCAACGTAATGACCGAGAAGCCGCCGCCGAATTAGCTGCTTGTCCACTGCTGGCTCCTAACTGGCGAGAAACGTTATCAAAGCGAGCAACAAAAGGGATTAATCCTGATTCTCGTCCTCGACTTTTTGGCGCTAACTGAAAACCTTGATTTTACTTATTTAAATAAAATGTCAAACTTTTCGCTCGTTCAAACTAAAATTCCCAGCTTGCTAAACCAATCAGACTCCTTTGTGCATCGACATATTGGTCCCACCCGAGAAGAGATAGAGGAAATGGTGGCTACCTTAGGGGTGTCAACCCTTGAGCAGTTAATGGACCAAGCTGTCCCCATTTTCCATATGGGAATGTCTGATAGATTCATTCTCCCAGCCCGATTCTGGGATCAACTTGTTTCAAGACTAAATCAGCCAGTAAATTGCCGACAATTAACATCAGGGCACTCATCATCAGACTTGCCATTACTAAATACACATCTTGGGCTAAAACCGCATCTAACGTTAAGCGTCCCAACCCTGGCCAATTAAAGAAAAATTCTACCACAAACGCCCCGCTGAGTAAACTGGCAAATTCAAATCCCAGTAACGTAATCAGCGGATTAATGGCATTGCGGAGGGCATGCACATAAATGACACGGTTTTCCGGCAAGCCTTTGGCACGTGCGGTTTGAATATAGTCTTGACGCAACACATCCAGCAATTCCCCGCGGGTAATCCGTTGCAATCCTGCAAAGCCGCTGATGCTGAGGGCAATAGTGGGTAAAATCAAATGCCACCCTACATCGAAAACTTTTCCTAGCCAAGAGAAGTCATTGTGGTTAATACTGGTCATGCCTCCCACGGGAAATAAAGGAGATGTCGCTTGGGCAACAAATAGCAATAACAGGGCAGTAATTAAACTGGGAAAGCCCTGGCCGAAATAGCTTATAATTCGTAACAAGCGATCCAGGGGACGGTTTTGTTGAATTGCCCCAACAATCCCTAAGGGGATCGCGATCGTCCAAGTCACTAGAATTGAGGAAAAGGTTAAGAGCAATGTGGCCGGAATCCGTTCTAAAATTAAGGCGCCAACCGGGCGAGAATAAACAAAACTCCTGCCAAAGTCGAATTCAGTAACAATGCCTTTTAACCAGTACCAGTATTGGACAAATACGGGTTTGTCCAACCCAAAGCGTTGTTTCAGATCTTCAATGGTTTCAGGAGAAATTTGGGGATTTTGACGCAAGGTATCCAAGTAGTCCCCAGGGGCAAACTGGATAATGCTAAAACTGAGAATAGAGGCAAGGAAAAGGGTGAGGAGGGCTTGCAGCAATCGCTTATAGATATAACCGGCAGTCTCGTTAGTTAACAGCGATCGCGCCCGAGAAGGAATTTTATCGGTTCTGGGAGAAAAGGCGTCACTCATCAGTTTCTTTATAATAATTGTCTCGCTATTCAACCAAAACTGGAGATTGGCGAATTACTATACAAACCGTTAATTAACGATTGGATTCAACCGGAAGCTGTTCTAACTGCACGGTAATTTCTTGGGTTTCGCCCTTGCGTTCAATCAGCATGGAAACGCGATCGCCCACAGCTTGTTCTTGAATCAGGCGTTGCACTTGTTCCGATTTTTGTACCGGTTTGCCATTAATTTCGCGAATAATATCCCCTGGTTTTAATCCAGCCTCTCTAGCAGGGGATCCTTGCACTGTTTCCACAACCAAGACGCCGGAATCGGCGGCAATTTGCAACTCTTGAGGCAAGCGCTGTTTAATTTCGGGGGTTAAAGTAACCATGCGAATGCCAACGTAAGGATAGACCACTTCTCCCGTCTCAATAATTTGTTGGGAGATATCTTTGGCCGTATTAATGGGAACAGCAAATCCTAATCCTTCCGCTTGGCCGATAATGGCGGTATTAATGGCAATGACTTCCCCTCGGGCATTTAAAAGCGGTCCCCCGGAATTGCCGGGATTAATCGCCGCATCAGTTTGGATAAAGTCCACCCGTTTATCGGATACCCCAATGGCGGAACTAGGGCGTCCGGTGGCACTAATGACACCAACGGTCACCGTTTCATTCAATCCTAAGGGATTTCCGATCGCGATCGCCCATTGTCCAGGCTTGACATTTTCAGAGTTCCCTAAAGAAACTGTTGGTAAATTTTCCGCATCGATATCAATGACGGCAATATCGGTGAGGGGATCGGTTCCCAAAACTTTGCCGTCTAAGGTCCGTCCATCTTTCAGCGCCACAGTGACCTGATCCGCTTTGTTCACCACATGGGCATTGGTAAGGATCTGGCCGTCGCTGCTAATAATAACCCCGGATCCTAATCCTTCTTTAACGCGTTTTTGAGAGCGTCTGGGAATGGAATCGCCAAAAAACCGTTCAAAAAAGGGATTATTAAAAATATCGGGAACTTCCGTATCCACAACTCGTTTCACATTGACCCTTACCACTGCTGGGCTGACTTCATCCACAACTGCAGTGACAAAATTGGTATCTTGAGGTGTCGGATTTAAAGGAGGAGAAGAAGACTCGTCGGAAAAGGAGTTGGATTGATTGTTTTCTTGGGAAGGTGAATCTGGAGATGCCTCCGAAGAATTCCGTGAAGAATTCAGATTCAGCTGAGAACAACTGCTAACCAAGGTCGCTGTTGTTATCGTTAACATTAGAGAAAGCCAGCGGCGTTTCTTTGGTTTCATCATGGAATTAATCAGCAATATCGATTCGTTTACACTTTATAACTTTAATGTTTTTGATGCGTTTTTCTTGGAAAATGTCCCAACGATTTAGGAAAAAAGGATTAATTTACCCAAACCCCTGACCAAGGAAGGCCTCCCACTTCCAAGCCGCAATTATCGCTGTGGGCTTTTAAAATAACATCTCCCCAACAGCTATATAATTTTAGGTCAACGCGACCTTGCATTGTATCCCGACAACAAAATTGCAAGCCTTGTTCCGTCGGTGCTTGCAACAGCGTTCCCGGCTGTTCCGTGGTTCCCGCCACCTCTACCGCTAATTCCGTTCCCCTCGCTGCCATTTTCCATTGTCCCCAAGGTTGAATTTCCCAAGAGACTTCCGAATTCCAAGGGACAAATTCATAAAACTGTCCTTGATGATGAAAACAAATTAACGCTACTTCTTCTCCCATTCCCGCAAATTCTCGTCTTCCCCCGCCTGCGGTTAACGCGAGATCGGATTTGTCGGCAAAGGCGTTGCAATTTAACCAAAACCATTTGGCTGGGAAAGCGCGTCCCCAATTTTTTTCACTATAAGCCGGGGCATCGCTAAATTGATAGGTTTTTCCTTGCCAGTGAATAACTCCCGTTGCCAACCCGTGGGCCATTAAAATTTGCCAACCCGGTTCAAATAACGGCAAAAACGACAACCATCCGGCGGTAGCTTTTTGGGGACGATGGGGATTTCCCCAACCGTAAATCGGCTGAATCTGATACTCCCAAGACACCGTTTCCCCACTAGCGGGATCCAACAACTTCCCTTGGTTGAGATGGGCTGTGGCTTGATACCCTTCTTTAATTTGTTGTTTAAATTGATTAGGCGTCAGTTCTCTGGGAAAACTGCCTAAGGGGCGTTGTTGCCAATGGCCCAGTCCTAAACGGGTATAATGGGCCCAGAAATAGTTGACATTGGGAAACGTGCGGCAAAAATATTCATCATCCGGCCCTAAAATTTGTGCAGCGCCGCCGCTGTAAGGGGTTCCTCCTGCCGGATCATCAATGGAGTACATGAACGCGAAGGTTTGATTCAACTCGGGAAGCGTCACCCGATAATACCAACCTTCAAAAAAGCGAGTGCATAATTCTGAAGTTTCCTCAGAATGCAAGATGTACTCAAGAAGACGGTTATCTTTTCCCGACCAATGATACCCGCTGTGAGGCGTTTGCAGTTCATTCATATTCACGCAGAAGGGGATAGAATAATTCTTCTCCCCTTCTCTCCCTTTTCCTCCTTTGAGTTATTCGATTTCGATGGAACTTGGAGCAGTGGTACTGCCATTGCTGCTGCCAGTGGCGGCAGTGGACTGACGGTATTGCTGATAAAGGCGATCGCGCCAACTAAAAAAGGGTTCAAAGGCGGAATTGTCGCCAATGCCGGGTAAGGCTTTGCCGGCGAGTTCATCAGGGATATCCATATAGGATTTTTCAGGAAACTTCAGCAACAAGCTGAGACTTGCCACACTAAAATCGGCTAAGGTAGGCGTATTGCCGGTGAGATAGGGTTGCTCTTGCAGGATTAAGCACAGGGCTTCTAAATCTTGTTTGAGACTGCCTTCAACGGCTTTTAAGGCATCCCCCCCAATGCCAACGCCAGTACCTAACGTTTCTAACAAGTCTGAGGGAATGCTGCTGACAATGCTTTTGACAAAATCAGGAGTATCCGGGGGCAATACCGCCGCGCGCAGGGCTTCATTGCGATTGAGGGCGCCAATAAAGGCTTTTCTGCTTTTTAAGCCAATGGATTCATCGGCCCATTCTTCCATCATTAGGGTTAATCCTTTTTCCCGCGCAGCAGTGGGAATGAGCGCCGGTTCGGGATAGGTGCGTTCCAAGTACATGGCAATATCAGTGGAGTCGGGCACAATGGTTTCTCCATCTTTGATCACCGGCACTTGCCGCTGGCCTGACATTTGGAAGACTTCGACTTGTCCCACCCCTGGAGTGACTTCGATTTTCCGGTAGTCTAATCCTTTGTAATCCAGCAGAAAGCGGACTTTTTCGCTATATTGAGACAGTTCAAATTGATAAAGTTCGATCATGGCTGATTTCGGTGCAGCGTTGCTTTCATAAAAGTTAACATTAATAGGGGAATTCTGTGAGTTAAATTTTTCAAGATATATGACTAACTGGGAAGAGGTTGCGGGAAATGCTGTCCTACTGCCCTCGCAACCGAAAGGATTGATTCATTTTTTGGGAGGGGCTTTTGTGGCAACGGCGCCGCAGGTTACCTATAGCTGGCTGTTGGAGGCTTTAGCGGAAGAAGGTTATGGCATTATAGCTACCCCATTTCTCAACGACTTGAATCATAACGCGATCGCGCAGCGAGCCCTCAACCGCTTTGAAACCGCTTATCAACGATTGGGATTGTTTCGCCGTTATCTTCCTGTTTATGGCTTAGGCCACAGTATGGGGTGTAAATTGCATTTACTGATTAGCAGTTTATATGACGCGCAACGCAGCGGGAATCTGCTAGTTTCTTATAATAATTATCCGGCACGGCAATCTGTTCCCTTGGTAGATCAATTAAATCGATTAGCCGCCTTTGATTTGGAATTTACGCCTTCTCCGGAACGCACCTATGAAATTGTCAAAAAAGACTATCACGTTCCCCGCACCCTTTTAGTTCAATTTAATGATGATACCATTGATCAAACGGAACAATTAAAGCCAGTTTTAGAAGCGCGTTGTCCCAATTTAGTTTCCTATTTAAAACTGTCGGGGAACCATTTAACCCCCATTAATCTCAAAGAATGGAATTGGCAGCCCGGCAATACTTTTTCCCCCATTGATGCCTTAGCTCAATGGGTTAAACAACAAGTTTATCGAGATATTGCGCAACTAAAAAAAGAAGTTTTACGTTGGCTGGATCCCACGGGGTAAAATAGGAATCGGACTAGTTAGAAACTTGCTTAAAAATCGCAACGGAGAAAACAATGAATAGTTGTGTTTTAATGGCACAAATTGCGAATCAGCCGCAACTGCGCTACACCCAAGAAAATCAAACCCCTTTGACAGAGATGATGGTGGAGTTTCCCAGTCTGCGGGAAAGCGATCCCCCCGGCAGCATCAAAGTCGTTGCTTGGGGGGATAATTTAGCCAACCAAGTCTCGCAAAACTATCAAGCGGGAGACCAAGTGGTTTTAGAAGGCCGTCTGCGCATGAATATTATTGAACGGCAAGAGGGATTCAAAGAAAAGCGGGCTGAATTTACCCTCTCCCGGATTCATCATCTGGGAACGGGCAACGCGCCCACCCCCCAAACGCAAGGGCAAAGCGATTCCAACTCAGACAATGTGGTTCAGTTTCCCGCCTCGCAGCCGGAAACCGCAGAAGCCGCTCAGGAAGGAGAAAATAACCTCGATGATATTCCCTTTTAAAAAAAGGCTTCCTTGAATTGCTCATTCCAACCATTCATGTTATTGAGGGCGCGTTGCACAATGAAAATGTTGCGCGCATTGATTGATTATGAAAAAATTGCCCATTGTTGCCATCATTGGCCGTCCCAATGTTGGAAAATCAACCCTTGTCAATCGCCTGGTCGGGAGTCGCAATGCTATTGTTCACGATGATCCCGGAATTACCCGCGACCGACTCTACCAACCCAGTTTTTGGCGCGATCGCGATTTCATGGTGGTCGATACCGGAGGGATTGTTTTTGACGATGAGAGCGAATTTTTACCTGAAATTCGACAACAGGCGATGCTCGCCTTATCGGAAGCTGCGGCGGCGATTTTTGTCGTAGATGGACAAACAGGCCCCACACCGGGAGATGAAGAAATTGCCGACTGGTTGCGTCAACAATCTGTTCCCATTTTCTTAGCGGTTAATAAATGCGAGTCCCCAGAACAAGGATTGCTGCTCGCTGCTCATTTTTGGGAATTGGGATTAGGAGAACCCTATCCCGTCTCCGGGATTCATGGCAATGGCACTGGCGATTTGTTAGATGCGGTTTTGCCCTATTTTCCGCCGGTGGAAGAGTTGCCGGAAGCGGAGGAAACGCAAATTAACGTTGCCATTGTCGGTCGTCCCAATGTCGGCAAATCCAGCTTATTAAACGCCTTAACCGGGGCAACCCGTTCCATTGTCAGTGAAATTTCGGGAACCACCCGAGATGCCATTGATTTAGAAGTAGAGCATAAAGGCCAATCCTATCGCTTCATTGATACGGCAGGGATTCGCAAGAAGAAAAATATTCGCTATGGAGCGGAATTTTTTAGTATTAATCGGGCCTTTAAAGCAATTCGCCGTTCTGATGTGGTGCTGCTGGTTATTGATGCCTTAGAAAGCATTACCGACCAAGATATGAAACTTGCCGGCCGCATTGAAGATGAAGGCAAAGCCGCGATCATTGTCGTCAATAAATGGGATGCCTTAGAAAAAGATTCAAACACCATTTATCATTATGAGCGAATGCTGCGCGATCGCGTTTATTTTATGGATTGGTCGGACATTGTGTTTGTCAGTGCCGTAACCGGAAAACGGGTTAAAACCATTTTTGACCATATTCAAACGGCTGTTCAGGAGCATCGCCGCCGAGTTAGCACCGCCGTGATCAATGAAGTGATTCAAGAAGCCGTTACTTGGTATTCGCCGCCCACGAATCGTCAGGGGAAACAAGGGAGAATTTATTACGGAACGCAAGTTAGTACGCAACCCCCCACCATTGCTTTGTTTGTCAATGATCCCAAGCGATTCAATGACACCTACCGCCGTTACATTGACCGTCAATTTCGGGAACAATTAGGATTCCAAGGAACGCCTATCCGTCTTCTTTGGCGAGGCAAACGGCCCCGGGAACTGGAAGCCAATAGTCTGAACCGTGCCACCAGTGTTTGATCTTTAACCAACAACAATTAATATGGACTTACTGCGATCGCTACCGATTGGCCTATATTTAGAACAGCCCTACACTTGGCTACACACCCTTGATCCTCGCATTAAATTAATCTGGTTAATGGGGTTCCTCCTCACTCCCATTCTGGCAAATCCTTGGTGGCGCATTGCGTTGGTTGGCGTTTTAATTTTAATCACCTTTTTGGCGAAAATTCCCCTTCGGGTTTGGCGAAAACAGATGGGATGGTTGCTGATTCTTGGCACATTTGTCTTTATTTTGACCTGTATTTTTGATGATGGACTAGCAGTGAACCATCAGCCGCGATTGCCCAGCAGCGATCTTAACTTGCCGCAACCTGGGGAGTATAATTACGTTTTAATTGATGAAGCATGGTTAACGGTAACTCGCCGTTCTCTCGAACTGGCCATCCGGGTGAGTACCCTAATTTTTACCTTAATTTACAGTACGAACTTATATCTGTTAACGACTGCCCCGGAAGAAATTACTGCCGGATTGGATAGCTTGATGAGACCCTTGAGACGGTTGGGAGTTCCGGTGACAGAAATCGTCTTAACGCTCACCTTATCCTTGCGGTTTATTCCCTTAGTGTTAGAAGAAATTCAAAACTTAATTCGTTCGGTGAGTACGCGCGCCATTAATTGGAAAAAATTAGGCCTTCGCAAAAGTTTTACCTTGTGGTTAATGGTTGCTGAGAAGTTATTAGAAAATCTATTGCTGAGAGCAGAACAAATTGCCGTTGCCATGGAAGTACGAGGCTTTACGACGCCCAACCAACATCATGTGCAATGGCATCGCTTAACCTTCAGACAAAAAGATTGGTTAGCGGTAGGGGCAATGATTCTTTTCTTGGGCGGACGTTTCCTTTGGGGAGGGCAATAGTGCTTATTTTTTCGGATTACGGAGACAGGGAGTTTGATGGGTAATTGTTTCCAAAGAAACTTCTGAAAAATACTGACACCGAAATTCTTCTTCTTGCACCGCTTCTAAAAACAGTTGAATTTCGGCTTGTTGAGAATTATTCGGGTTCAGTCGTCCTGAAATTTGAATGAGTTCTTCTCCGACTACTTCAAATCCCACACGCCCTAAAGCCTCTAATCCGAATGCTAAGACTTTTTCACTCAAGGCTAGTTTGGTTTGTAAGTCTTGTTTATGGACAGATTTGCCGGTTCGCGTGAGATAAGCAGCAATGCCCAATAACTGTTTCCAAGTCTCTGTTGGCGATAATTGCGGCGAGGAATAAGCTAGCGCGATCGCTGATTGTTTAGTTGTATCTGAGGTTGCAGTCACCTCTTGTTCAACAGAAGGTGCCTGCTTTAGGCGTTGGTTAATGCTTTCGTGAAGTTCTTGCCAACTGCGAGGACAGTATTGGATTTTAATCACTGATTGCTCCAAGTTGAATTCGACATCGCGTTCAGCGGCAACGGTATCTAGTTTTCGCCGATCTAATAATAAAATTTGCTCACTTCCCGCCACTTGATAATTACTGGTTTGATGCGTCGGTTTAACTTCTACTAAACGTACTTCATAGCGTTTTTCGTAAGCATTAAACTCTAATTCCGCCACCGCATCAAACCATTCATTTTCCGGCAATTCATCTTTATAGTGTCCCCACCATATGCCGGGACATCCCTCTGGTTTCGTTTTATCGCAAATCTCAAACGTTGTCCGAATATAGCGGATTTTTTGTCCTTTGTTATCTTTGATATTCTGATGCCAAACCCTACGAAACCAGCAATTTTTAATTAATAACCGAGGCATCGGATTGCCCATGCCATAAGGTTCCAATAATTTGAGCCCTTGAAATAAGTCTTTTCCCAACTCGCTCACTGTTACCGTTAAATCAATATTGATGGTGGGTTCTGGTTCTACGGTTCCATAAGTTTGCCGAAATTGTTGATTAATCGCTTCTCGAAACAAGGGAAGGTTTTCTGCATTGAGACTTAAACCAGCAGCAAAGGGATGCCCGCCAAAGCTTGTTAAAAAATGAGTCTGCGATCGCAGCAATTCATACAGATCAATATTTTGTACCGAACGGGCAGATCCCCGAGCCAACCCAACAGAATCCAAACTAAACAGAATCGTGGGACGCGCATACGCTTGTGCAATTTGTCCGGCTACTAATCCTAAAACCCCAGGATGCCATTGGGAATCGGCTAACACAATTACCCCAGTTGTGGATAAATCCAGCTGTTCAATGTCTCGTTTCACAGCAAGTTCAATTTCTTTTTGGAGTTCCTTGCGTCGTGTGTTGGCGGCTTCGGTTTCATGCGCCAGTTGTTGACAAGTGCTTTGATCTTGACTGGTTAATAACTTAACCGCAAAACTGGCATCTCCCTGAATGCGACTAATGGCATTAATTCGTGGACCAATGCCGAAAGAAATATCCATGGGGCGATCGCCAGTTCTTTGACATAATTTTAATAACTCAGCAATGCCAGGACGAGTCGGATTATTCCGTTGTTGAGCCAATTTCTGAATGCCTTTTTGGGCTAAATAGCGACAGTCGCCTGTTAATTCCACTAAGTCAGCCACTAATCCAATGGCCACTAAATCTAACAAGTCTTCGGGAGATTTGTTAGCAATTTGAGGAAAATGCTCATAAAGGGATTCAATTAATTTGTAAGCAACGGCAACACCGGAGAGATGATACAGGGGATGAGTCGGTGCTAAATATTTGGGATTGAGAATGCTAACAACTGCGGGTTCTTGGTCGGGCAACGTATGATGGTCGGTGACAATCACATCTATGCCCAACGTTTTTGCCGTTTCGATTTCTGCTAAATTGGTACTTCCCGTATCACAGGTAATAATTAAACTAACACCTTCGGCGGCCAATTGTTCTAACCCCGGTTCATTTAAGCCGTGAGATTCGCTAAGCCGATTGGGGATATAGTAAGACAAGGTTTCTGGAAAAAACGGTCGCAACCCCTCCCAAAGGACACTAGTCGCAGTAATGCCGTCGGCATCAAAGTCTCCCCAGATAGTTACATTTTCGCGACGCTCCCAAGCTTGTTGCAGTCGTTGGATGGCTAAATCCATTTGTCGTCCAAACCCAACTAAGCCAGAGGTGGGCGAATAAGTATTGGGATTGATAAATTGCTCTAACTGTTCTAAATGGCGGATGCCTCGGTGCCATAATAATTGCGCGACATATTTGCCATATTGAGAATGATAGTTTTCAACTGCTTCTAGAAACCAAGGAGGCAGCGATTGGGATGGTACAAGTTGCCAGCGAGACATAAAGAAATTTATTCCTGTTTGACCGTTTGGTGTTTTTTGATATAAATTGAAATTTCCCTAAATTTAAATTAAGATAAGGTTAAGATTTTCAGGTCTAAATCTTATCTGGTGTGAGGTATTATGATAGCTAATTCTAATTTAATGAATTTATTCAAGGTTGCTCCGATTTTATTAGGTGTCTCTTTTGTCACCGCGCAAGCGCAACCCGCATTTGCTCAAAGTTCTAACAGCAGTTCTGAACAAGACG
>PXPI01000080.1 GCA_003021905.1 Cyanobacteria bacterium SW_9_44_58
GTCATTTTAATAGCGAATCGTTGCATCTATTTCAAGTTTGACCCTTGTTATCAACGATCGCGCCTCTTCTTTATATTTTCTTTAGGAACAGTCTCTAAAGCCCGCAACATTGCAGGCTTGTTAATTGTTTAAGAATTAATTGAAAAATAAATTACCACTTCAGTTCGAGGTCACCATCAAAGACTTCGCCGGAAAAAGGTTGGACCCCAACATTGGGATAAGCATCATCGTTGGGAGAGAAAATCCGGGCAATGGCTTCTGCTAAGAAAGAAGCCATTTGGTTCATCATGTTCATCATTGTTATCCTAAATTTGCTAACTAAGTATTTATTTCAAAAGAAGAATCAACCTGGGCAAAACCAATTGCGAGTTAACTTTTATTCCTTCTATTTTTAGTGTATAAATGATTCATTGTATTGAGAGGAGTATTAAGTTAATCTAAACAATTTTTTGTATATCTTTGCATTTTAAATTGAAATAATTCCCCTCTCAATTCCTTCATTGGAGGGAATAAACTTAACAAAAATCTAATGATTCAAAAATTAAATTTTTTAATTACTGGTTATCGGTTTCGCGACGTCGCCCACTTGTGGGGTAGCCCCTGAAATTAACTTTCCTAAACTGGATTTGGCATCAACATCGGTCAATTTTACTTCCCCTACTTTTGTGGTTAATTTCCGAATCACTTCTCCCGTTTCTGGGTGACTTCTTGGGTTACCCGTTCAATGGACACGGTCATCCCTGCCCGTATCCTTCATTTTTGAATTTTACTATTATTTGACCCAGCTATTTTATAATTAAGTTTCTCTGTTTGCGCTAGGTGAATTGAGTCGATTGAAAATTGGATAAGTCAGAGGGGATATGATTAATTATTGATTATTCCAGAACTAACCCAATAACCACATCTAGCTTACTAGGTGAAAAATTGCTGGATGGGTTACTGATTTCATCAATGAAGAGGAGAAAGCCTATATTGGCTAAAATTGAACCAAATAACGTGATTGAAGACGGAATACGATGACACAAAAAGCAGTTGTCTTACTTTCTGGAGGGCTAGATTCTTCCACTATCCTTTATCAAGCCCTTGCTGATGGTTATCAATGTTATGCCCTTTCCTTTGACTACCAACAGCGTCATCAGCGAGAGTTGGCAGCTGCCAAAGAAATTGCCCAGACAGCAGGTGTCAAACAGCATCAAGTAGTCAGTTTTGATTTAGGATTGTGGGGAGGATCGGCTTTAACGGATCAAAGTCTAGAAGTGCCGCGCGATCGCGCCCCGGAAGAAATGGCAGATCAAATTCCCATTACTTATGTTCCTGCCCGGAATACGATTTTTCTTAGTTTTGCCTTAGCCTATGGGGAAGCTTTATCGGCACAACGGGTTTATGTGGGAGTGAATGCCTTAGACTATTCCGGCTATCCCGATTGTCGTCCTGATTACATCAATGCCATGCAACAAGTATTCCAATTGGGAACCAAACAAGGGCGAGAAGGAAATCCCATTGAAATTATAACGCCCTTAATCGATCTCAAAAAAACAGAGATTATTCAGCTAGGCAATCAACTTCAGGTGCCTTGGGAAAAAACTTGGTCATGTTATCAAGGGGGAGAAACGGCTTGCGGCGTTTGTGACTCTTGTCAGCTAAGATTAAATGCGTTTCAAGAATTAGAATTGACTGATCCGCTGCCCTATCGCCAGTAAAACAATCTTCAAACCCCAATTATTCATTCATCATTAATGTTAATATGAGAGACCAAAATTTTTCTGCCTATGCCATTTTTTGCGATTTTGATGGAACAATTACTGCTGAAGATACCTTTACTGGTATGTTGAAGGCAGTTGCGCCACATTTATGTGAACAATATCTACCCGATATTTATGCGCAAAAATTAACCTTGCGAGAAGGGGTTAAACGAATCATTGAATCCATTCCTTCTCACTGTTATCAAAGTATCATTGAATATGTGGATCAAGTGCCGTTGCGTTCCGGATTGCTGGAATTAGTGGAATTTGCTTTAGAGTGCCGTATTCCCTTTCATGTGGTTTCAGGGGGGTTGAAAGATATGGTGAAGCGAGTCTTAACGAACCAAACGTTAGGGAATCGTCCCTTAATTGAACAGATAACCTCAGTGAATGCGGTTGCGATTGATACCAGCCATGATTATTTACAGCCCATCTCTGATTATGAAGCGGGAACTGAATTGGTTGCCAAAGTGGAAGTGATGAAGCAGTATCCGGCAGAAAAAACCGTTTCCATTGGCGACTCCATTACCGATTTAAATATTGCTTTAAATGCGAATGTCAGTTTTGCCCGCGATCGGTTAGCAACCTATTTAGATGACTTAGATCGGTTTTATTATCCTTGGGAAGACTTTTTTACCGTGCGCGATCAGTTAAGCCGAATTATTCAATAGGATACTCCTATTTCATCGGAATATTTTTAAAGATGCAACTGCGTTTCCAAGCGTCTCTAGTTGGCAGAACGTTCCACAAATTGACGCAACCGGAATAAACTTGCAGTTTGCGCTAAATTTAAAGGCAACATGGAAATCCCTTCTAAACGCGATTGTACCCAACCTTCATCCCAACACCATTCGTGATAACCATCGATGCCTTCACTGAGAAGGAAGCGAATGTAACAATCCCGAAGGCTTTCAATTTCATGTTTAATGGTAATGAAGCCAGTACGCGTGCTGAACGTTAATCCCTCTTCTAATTGATTGGGCAATCCTGGAGAAATTTGTTGGGGAAATAGCCACTGACGAAGTTTTTCTGGAGATAGCAAACTTTCTCCAATTAACTGCGCCGACGCATTGACTTCAATTCTCAAGTGGCTTTGTTGAAACGTTCCAAACATAATGATCCATTAATTATTGGCAATTTATTATTATAGCATTTTTTATTTTTGATTGTTTGAAAGTAGGCGTTTTTTTGAGTTATTAAAACGCTATATTGGTTATACAATTTCTAACAACTCATGTTACTGTAACGAACGATTAGTCATTAGTCAGTCATTGGTCATTCGTTTAGAAAGGACAAAGAACAAATAACCAATGATCAATTAGGAATTAGGAATTATTAATTGTTACTGCCCGAATTGCTGTTGCCTGGAAAAGGCGTTTCTACAAACCCTAATTCCCGGAGTTGCTGATAAGATTTTTTACCTAACTCGGATGTTGGATTTTGAGACTGGATGACTTGCACTAATAAAGGAACCGCCAAAGCCATTTCTTTTCGGGCGCGATGAACCAACGCCAGTTGATAGGTGGCGCGATCGCGCATTTGAGCAGATTCAACCGCTTTTTGACGATGTTTTTGGGAAGTCCGATTATCAATTCCTTGGAAACTTCCCGATAATTGTTGATAAAAGTTGGATAACTGGTTAAATACCCGTCTAGCAGATTGCAATTTCTCTTTCGCAACATCATAATTTTGCTGATCAATTGCTTGGTCAGCTTGATTCATTAACTTTTTCCCCCCTGACAAACTCAATAAATTGTCGGGGCGTGAAATTTCTGAAGTTTCATTATTTTCGGTGTTAGAAGCGGGAGAATTAGAGTCAGGGGTTTTTTGCTCAGAATTCGGCATTTCTATGGTTGAATCCGAACCTTCCCGCTGAGACTGAGTTGGCGTTTGCGCCCATACAGAGTGGGGTGAAACTAAAACGGGCAACAACAATAGCGTACTGAATGCAACTGAGCGAAACTTAGAAAATAACATTACCATATTGAAAATAGCAAATGACACTAACAGATCCTGATTAGACTGACTGATTGTAACATTACGGATTGAGTTGCTGATAACTGCGCAACTGACAGTTATTGAATCGACTAATCATTATAAAATTTTACTTTATGGCACAATATCCTTGGTTTAAGGCGTTAGAAACCCCTGCTAGAGAATTTCCCCTGATGCCGCTTCCTGTCCTCGCAGGGCATCTCCCTCCAAGTCTCAAAGGAAGCTTGTACCGCAATGGTCCGGCAGCGTTACAACGAGGGGGACAAAAGGTGGGACATTGGTTTGATGGCGATGGCGCGGTTCTGGCGGTTCATTTTACGTCAAAGGGGCCAAAAGGGATTTATCGCTATGTGCAAACCCCAGGCTATCAACAAGAGGTGGAAGCCAACCAGTTTTTATTTCCCAACTATGGCATGACAGTCCCCGGTCCCTTTTGGAACAATTGGGGAAAAGACATCAAAAATAGTGCCAATACCTCGGTTTTAGCCCTTGAGGATAAAGTTTTAGCCTTATGGGAAGGGGGCCTGCCTTATGCTCTGGATCCGAGCAATTTAGAGACTTGGGGAAGTGATCAATTAGGGGGATTGTCTTCGGATTCGCCGTTTTCTGCTCACCCGAAGGTGGATCCCAAAACGGGAGAAATTTTTAATTTTGGTGTAATTCCCGGTCGTCAAACTAAATTGCAGGTATATAAAAGTCAGCCCAATGGGAATGTGGTCAAAACTGCTTCTGTGGAACTTGACGGGTTATCGGTGGTTCATGACTTTGTCTTAGCAGGGCGGTATTTGGTGTTTTTAATTCCGCCGGTCCGAGTGCAGCTGTTTCCGGTTTTACTGGGCTTTCAAAGTTTTAGCGATGCCATGAAGTGGAAGCCGGAATTGGGAACTGAAATTATTATTCTCGATCGCGCTACTCTGTCAGTTGTTAGTCGCAACCAAACCGATGCTTGGTATCAATGGCATTTTGCCAACGGCTATGAAGATCAAAACGGAGAAGTTGTTGCGGAATTTGTCCGTTATCCCGATTTTGGGACCAATGAATATCTCAAAGAAATTCCCACCGGAAAGCCGCGAACCAAAGCAATTGGCAACCTTTGGCAACTGCGGCTGCACCCCCAAACTGGGAAAGTTGTGAACAATGTTCCGTTGCTGGAAAGAGACTGTGAGTTTCCCGTGGTTTCCGCGCCAGCCGTTGGGCAACCTCATCAAGAAACTTATCTATCAGTGCATCGTGAGGGGGCAGATCCTCGCCAAGAATTATTATTCGGCGCGATCGGGCGTTATCATCATGCTACCGATACGTTAACGATTGCTGATGCTGGAGAAAATCGCTATCCGAGCGAACCCATTGTTGCCCCTGATCGAGATCCGACTCATCCTGGTTGGCTGCTGACAGTTGTTTATGATGCCAATCAACATCAAAGCGAAGTTTGGGTTTATCAACGGGATCAACTAACAGAAAATCCCATCTGTCGTGTCGGGCTTCCGCATGTCATTCCCCACAGTTTTCATGGAACTTGGAAATCTGATAACGATAACAAATTGTAAAGTAGGGATTATCAATCGTTACAATAAAATTAAGTAAGGTAAGTACATTTGCTGTGGGAAATTAGTCTCATAGCAAAAAGCTGCAGATTGCGCTTTTAGAAAACAGAAGGCGTCTGCTATAACCGTTGGTTAATTTTAAAACAATTAATGGAGATTGTTTATGACAGATAGCAATTTGAATAATCCGATTGCCATTTCCGTAAGAGAAATGGAAATTATCGAGTTAGTTGCAGCAGGACTCACGAATCAAGAAATTGCTAAACAGCTCGAAATCAGCAAACGTACCGTTGACAATCATATCAGCAACATTTTAACGAAAACGTCCACTGAAAACCGAGTGGCATTAGTTCGCTGGGCATTGCAATGGGGAAAAGTTTGTTTAGATGATGTTAATTGTTGCATCTTGCCTTCTTATAAAGAAAAAGCCCCTGAATTGAGTTAATTGCTACAAGCAAGCGATAAGCGATATTGATCAAGTTTTTTAAAATCAAGGTAAATTCAAATCCTTAACTGATGAATTGTTTAATCGTTTCCCACTCAGTTTTAACTAAAGGTTGGGTGATTAATTTCATTTGAAAACAATCTTGGGCTGCTGCTTTGAGTGTCGCGATAATTTCCCAATGGGATAAATTTAAGGAAACAACAGTTGGCCATTGATGAAACACTTGCTGGAATAAATCGGAATCGGGGTGAAGCTGCATAGAACCATGTTGCAACACTGTTTCTCCTCGCCGGAGTTGGGCACTGCCAATGAGTTTCTCTCCTGTAGAGGTTACTAAATCCGCCCCAGTTGCAGCTTGAAAACAATTGGCAACCTCATGATAGCCTCGCCCTTGCCTACCATAGGATAAAGAAATCCCGAGACGCTGCCACCCTGCAATCAAAAATTGGCAAATGCTTTTATAGACGGCCAGGCGTTTTCCTGTGACACCAGACATAACAACTGCATAGGTTAAATCGCCCTGATGTAACACCGCTCTTCCGCCAGTGGGACGACGAACTAAATCTAAGGTTCCGCTTTGAGCTAATTGTTCCCAATGTTGCGGGAATCGCTTTTGATGGTAGCCTAGCGAGATGGCGGGGGGTTGCCACCGATAGAAGCGCAGGGTGGGAGGAAGGTTGCCTTGCTGGGCTTGATGCAGCAGCCAAAAATCAATTGCCATTTGTATCTCCCCCGATGCTTCGATCAGAGGGAGAAATCGCCAAACGTTACTGGTTTCCAAATTCTGCTTGTAGGGCTTCGTCGTTATCGTCTGCGATCGATGCGACCAAGGTAATGGCGCGGGAAATTTCCACAGGAGATAAGTCCGCTACGGTACGATGGGCTAAAACGACCACTTCCTCATTATAAACAGCAAAGGCAGTTTCATAAGTATATGACCAGTTCATTTCCAGTAATTTTCGCATCAGTCTAGGTTCATCCTTAGCAGGGAGTTTAAGTACTGATGACCATACCGCGAGGGTATCATCATCATTTTCCCCGGTAAGTTGCACCAAGACTTCCACACTGCCATACTGAAATTTCCAAATATGGCCAGTATCACGATGACTGACCATTGCTGTATCATTTTGATCCAGACTGGAAATGACTGTTTCGATTACTTCCACATGGGTGGCAGATGCTTCTTCATCAATTAAAGCATCGGTTTGTTCGGGGCTGAGCAATTCTTCATTGCCTTGTGAGTTTTCGGTAGCCATAAGTTGCATTCCTTGAGCGTCAATAATAATGATAAATCGGTATCAGTCTCCAGTTAAAGATGACGCCAATTTCAACCGAAAGCACCTGCCTAATCCTTATATGAAATTCATTAATTTATGGGACATATTAGGCATCCTCTCGCCTTGTCTCCTTCTCCCCCCGAGCAAGAATCAAGCAAATCTTGATCCCTTTGATATAAGGTCGCTCAAGTGATCAAGTTCTTCTTTAGGACAGGGAAATGAGATGGGTTAATAAAATTTTAGCGCCAATACTGATTAAAATTGCACCGCCAATTACTTCAACTTGACCTTGGAATAAATCACCAAATCGATGACCAATAAATACCCCTGCAAAAGAAAGTAAAAATGTCACTAAAGCAATGATAGTTACAGTTAACGTTAATGACATTTTGATTACAGAAAGTCCGAATCCGGTAGCAAGCGCATCAATACTCGTCGCGATCGCGAGTCCGAATAAGGTTGTATTATCTAAGGGGTTGAACAGTTCTTCTTGTTCCCCCATTAACGCTTCATAAATCATATTTCCGCCTAACCAACCTAATAAAATAAACGTTATCCAAGGCGCGATCGCGCTTATGAACTCTCGCAGTCCTAAGCCGGCAATCCATCCCAAAATAGGCATCAAGCCTTGAAAAAATCCAAAAAACAAAGCAATTTTTAAAGCTTTATTCAATTTGATTCTTTTAATTAACAAACCGCTTGTCAAAGAAACTGCCAAAGCATCTGCGGCTAATCCCACTGAGATTAATCCAATTGTAAGCAGTTGCATATTGCACGAAAATTAATACTAAATTGCGCTAGTTCAAATTAATATTAGCTTCTTATTTCTTTGTTTAGGTTCATAATTGGTTCATATTCCCTTAATTTTTTTCTCATAATTGTTTAAGTAGGTGAGCATAAATAAAGATAAAATATATTTTTCTTAATTCCCTTCCTTTCAAGGCTGTCAATAAATTTAATCATAGGAAAAAATTGATTCTAAGATTACGCCTCCCTAAACCGGAAGCGCCTGCTGTAACCGTTGGCCATTATTGAAAAATGATCCACTCACGATATGATGGAAATGTAATCATCGTAATTCCGATCAAGTTATCGGTGATCCAAACTGGCAGCGCTCAAGCAGAAAGCAATAATGGTAGCATCGAAATCCGATAAAAAAGCTAAACCATCCAAATTAGAAGGAATCAAAGAAAACAGCAACTTTTTACGGGAACCCCTAGCGAGTGAACTGCAAGAAGACAGTAATTGCGTTAGTAAAGATGCCATGCAAATCCTGAAATTTCATGGCTCTTACCAACAAGATAACCGTGATAACAGGAAAAAAGGGCAGGGAAAAGATTATCAGTTCATGTTGCGCACGCGCAGCCCTGGCGGCTTTATTCCGCCGGAACTGTATCTCACCCTGGATCAACTTTCAGAAGAATACGGCAACCAAACCCTGCGCGTTACCACTCGTCAAGGATTCCAACTCCACGGGGTTCTCAAGAAAAACCTAAAAGATACCATCCGCCGCATTATTCGCAATATGGGATCAACCTTGGGGGCATGCGGCGACTTAAACCGGAATGTCATGGCGCCGCCAGCCCCTTTGAAAAATCGGCGGGAATATCAATATGCCTGGGAATATGCTAACAATATTGCCGATTTACTCCGGCCCCAAACCGAAGCCTATTATGAAATTTGGCTAGATGGGGAAAAATTCCTGAGTGTGGAAGAAGCGCCGGAAGTTCAAGCAGCGCGGGAAGGCAACGGCAATGGCACCATTTTCCACGAAGGGGAAGAACCCATCTATGGCGCTCGTTATATGCCCCGCAAATTCAAGTGCTGTGTCACAGTACCAGGGGATAATTCCCTTGATGTCTATACCCATGATGTTAGCTTAGTTGTCATCGCCGATGATCAGGGAGAACTGCAAGGATTTAATGTTCTCGCCGGCGGCGGCATGGGGCGCACCCATAATAAGGAAGAAACCTTTGCGCGGATGTCGGAACCCCTCTGCTATGTGGATAAAGCCGATGTTTATGATTTAATGAAGGCGATTGTTGCCACCCAAAGAGATTACGGCGATCGCGTGCAGCGTCGTACTGCCAGAATGAAGTATCTCCTTCATGATTGGGGCGTTGAGAAGTTCCGCGCCAAAGTAGAAGAATATTTCGGCAAACCCCTGCAAGACTCGAAACCGCTACTGCCCTTTGAATATAAAGACTTTCTCGGTTGGCAGGAACAAGGAGATGGCAAACTCTTCTTGGGGTTATCGGTGGAAAACGGTCGGGTCAAAGATGACGGCAATTTCCGCTTAAAAACGGCCCTGCGGAAAGTCATCCAACAATATCATCTGCCCATGCGGTTAACGGCCAACCATGATGTCATCCTCTACGAAATCAATCCCGAGGATCAAGCCGACATTGAAAAGATTTTCACCGACCATGGACTGATTACCGATCCTAACAATCTAGATCATCTGCTGCGCTACTCCATGGCTTGTCCTGCCCTTCCCACCTGCGGCTTAGCCATTACTGAGTCGGAACGGCAGTTGCCCAGCACCTTAGATCAAATTCGAAGCATTTTAAACAAATTGGGGATGCCCAATCAAGATCTGGTAGTGCGCATGACCGGTTGCCCCAATGGCTGTGCCCGTCCCTATATGGCGGAATTAGGCTTAGTGGGAAATACGCCGGGAACTTACCAGATTTGGTTAGGGGGAACGCCCAATCAAACGGCTTTAGCCCAGCCTTACATGGATCGGATGCCCGTTGATCAACTTGAAGGCTATATTGAGCCCATTTTAGCGTTTTATAAACAAAAAGGGAAAAAAGCCGAAAGTTTCGGCGAGTTTTGCAACCGTGTCGGCTTTGATGCCATTCGGGATTATGCCGGCAATTACGATCCGCAACAGACCGTTGCTACTCCCACTGCTGGTGGGAAAAATCGGCGCCATCGCATTAGCATCTATGAAGGCTTGCACCAACGCCTCAAAGCGACTGCTGACGAACGGGGAACCAGTATGACAAAGCTAGTGGCAGAGGCATTGGAACAGTATCTCGATAAATAAGCTGGATGTTGTAGGGTGGGCAATGTGCTGCCCTACCGGCTGTTTTTCGTTTCCTCAACAAATTTGATCGCGCGATCGCGCCCCTGGGCTTTGGCTTGATAAAGCGCCTCATCCGCTTGGCGAATTAATTCTTTGCGAGTGTGGTCCGCTGCTGGAATCAATGTGCCGAGACCTAAACTTAAAGTAACATGAGGGGCCACTGAGGACGGATTATGAGGAATTTGCAATCCTTCAACCGCTGCTCGCGCTCTTTCCGCCACAATCAGGGCATTGTCTGCTGAGGTATTGGGTAAAATCAGCGCAAACTCCTCTCCCCCATAACGCGCCACTAAATCATCGGGACGATGCACCGCGCCCTGTAGTGCTTGGGCAATTTGGATTAAACAATGGTCTCCCTGCTGATGGCCGTAATAGTCATTATAAGGCTTAAACTCATCAATATCGCACAAAATCAGGGATAACGGTTTTTGTTCCCGCTGCAGCCGTTGCCATTGTTGATCTAAGGTTTCATCAAACCAGCGACGATTGGCAATTTGGGTTAACCCATCTTGGATGGCCAGTGCTTCTAATTTTTGATTGGCTTGTTGCAACTGCTGATAAAGTTCCGCTTGATGAATCGCCACTCCCACCTGCGTTGCTAACTGGTTTAGCAAACTGACTTCTGTGGGATTCCACCTCCGGCCACTGCGGCAATGATGGGCAATCAGCAGTCCCCAAAGCGTATCTTGATTGAGAATGGGAATCACCAAATTGGCGCGAACCTGAAACGAACGCAACATTTCCCGATAACAGGGGGTCATTTCAGCTTGCTCAATATCTTCAATTGTTAAAACTCGCCCATTGAGATACAAAGATGCCGATTTGGTTTGGAAACAGGGATCATCAATTTCCCGATTAATTAAGGAGTCCCAATTGTCATCCACTGATTCAATCACCACTTGCCCATTCCAGTCTTGATCAAACCGATAAAGCAGCACGCGATCGGTTTGTAAAAAATCGCGAATTTCGGTTACCGTAACCTGAAAAATTTCTTCTAAATCGAGAGAGGCGTGTACTTGCTGGGTAATTTGCGCGATTAGCTGTTCCCGACGGGTTTGATTAAACAGTTGCTGCAATAGTGAATTAGCAGAACTGGCATCATTGGAAAAGCTGTTCTCATCTTTTCTTCGCGCTGGAGACTCTCGTTATATCCGCGAGGATTAACGGGAGAGGAAAGCGCGTCCTCCGTTTAGTGTTTGTACAATCAAATTGGTG
>PXPI01000081.1 GCA_003021905.1 Cyanobacteria bacterium SW_9_44_58
TGTCAAGGTTCTGTACCCCTGTGGGGTTCTAACCAAGCTCCTGCTTATACTTCGGATTTCCCACGAAATCCTGCGATTTCACAGGAAACGAATCGCACAAGGCAATTTAAGTTGGGATGCCGCCTTAGAAGTTGAAGTAGCCGCCTACGCCGTTCATGCCAAACTCTGGCAAGATAGCGGGACTGACGGCGATCGTCGGTTGCGCAACAGTTATCATCAAGTGTTGCGGCAATACCTTCCCTTTACGCCAGAAACCATTGCCGATATCGGTTGCAGCGTCGGGATGAGCAGTTTTGCCTTACAGCAAGAATATCCCCAAGCCCAAATTACTGGCGTTGATTTATCTCCCTACTTCCTAGCCGTTGCCCAATATCGCGCTCGCGAACAGAATTTCAACATCACTTGGCAGCATGCCCCAGCAGAAGACACAGGCTTAGCCAGCAACGCGTTTGATCTGGTTTCCGCTTGCCTTATGTTCCATGAACTGCCTCAAGAAGCATCCCAAGCCATTTTCCGAGAAGCAAGGCGCTTACTGAAACCCGGCGGCTATTTTTGTTTCATGGATATGAATCCGGGGTCGGAAGTTTATGAAAAAATGCCTCCCTATGTGTTTACGCTTCTCAAAAGCACAGAACCTTATTTGGATGATTATTTTACGCTTAATGTCAATCAAAGCCTGACAGAAGCCGGTTTCAATGCCCCTACTATTGTTCCCAATAGCCCGCGTCACCGAACCGTAATGACCTGTTACGAAGCTCGGGAATTTTAAATTATTTTTCAATTGTGATGGATTTGTAACATTAAATACAAAAACCTCCCCGAATCACTCTATAGGATGAGGCGAGACCGTATGCTTAAAATTTGAGTTTAAGGAGTCAACTATGCCCGAAACCGCTGCAGAAGTCCTACAGATGATCGAACAGGAAGATATTAAAATTATCGACCTGAAATTTATTGACTTACCAGGCATTTGGCAAAACTTTTCCATCTATCGCAGTGAGTTGGATGAAGATTCGTTTACTGATGGGGTTCCCTTTGATGGTTCCAGTATTCGGGGTTGGAAATCCATTAACGAATCCGACATGATGATGGTCCCGGACCCGACCACTGCTTGGATTGATCCCTTTATGAAAGAAAAAACCCTGAGCATGATCTGTTCCATTAAAGAACCGCGCACAGGGGAATTTTACGATCGCGATCCGCGGACTATTGCCCAAAAAGCCTTTGATTATCTTATTTCTACCGGCATTGGCGACACTGTTTTTTTTGGTCCGGAACCTGAATTTTTCGTCTTTGATGATGTTCGCTTCGACCAAAGCTACAACCAAGGCTTCTACTATGTTGACAGCATTGAAGGACGCTGGAATTCCGGACGAGAAGAAGCTGGCGGCAACTTAGGCTATAAACCTCGCTACAAAGAAGGGTATTTCCCCACTTCTCCCACAGATACCTTGCAAGATATACGAACGGAAATGCTGCTGACCATGGCAGAGTGCGGGGTTCCCATTGAGAAGCACCACCATGAAGTTGCCACTGCCGGACAAACGGAATTAGGGTTTCGCTTTGCCCAAATCGTTAAAGCGGCGGATTATTTGATGACTTACAAGTATGTCGCTAAGAATGTCGCGAAAAAATACGGCCGCACCGTTACCTTTATGCCCAAGCCCATCTTTAATGATAATGGGTCAGGGATGCACGTCCACCAGTCGATTTGGAAAGACGGACAGCCTTTATTCTGGGGAGACAACGGTTATGCCAACTTAAGCGACACGGCTCGTTATTATATTGGCGGCATTCTAAAACATGCTCCCGCGTTACTAGCATTTACCAATCCCACAACCAACTCCTACAAGCGCTTAGTACCCGGTTTTGAAGCGCCGGTTAACTTAGTCTATTCCCAAGGAAACCGTTCCGCTTCTATTCGGATTCCAATTTCAGGGGGAAATCCCAAAGCCAAACGGATGGAATTCCGTTGTCCCGATGCCACTTGCAACCCTTATCTGGCCTTTGCAGCGATGCTGTGCGCCGGCATTGACGGAATCAAGAACAAAATTGATCCCGGTGAACCCTTAGATGTGGATCTCTATGATCTAAGTCCGGAAGAATTGAGTAAAATTCCTTCCACACCCGGTTCTTTAGAAGCTGCTTTGGAATCTTTGGAAAATGATCATCAATTCTTAGTTGATAGCGGTGTCTTCACAAAAGAGTTTATTGATAACTGGATTGAATTTAAGCTGGATAACGAAGTGAACCCTCTCCGGTTGCGTCCTCATCCTTATGAGTTTGCCCTCTATTATGACGCTTAAGTGATTCTGTCCCGCGTTAAGCCGTGGCAGTAGGGAATATCTTCTACCTACTGCCTTGGAACTGAAGAAACGATGTCAAAAACTCCTTGGGAGACTTATTGGGCTTTAAATCCTCAGATAACTTACCTCAATCATGGTTCGTTTGGGGCTTGTCCAAAACCAGTGCTGCACCAACAGCAACAGTTGCAGGCGGAAATGGAATGGGAACCCACCCAGTTTTTCCGCCATTTGGAACCGAAACTGGATCAGGCGCGGGAAGCTTTAGCTAATTTTATTGGGGCTAAATCCTCTCAGTTAGCGTTTGTTGCCAATGCCACCACTGCCGTGAATACGGTTTTACGCTCTCTTGTGTTTGACCCAGGAGATGAAATTTTAATCACGGATCACGGTTACAATGCCTGCGGTAACGCCGTGAAATTTGTGGCAGACCGTCATCAAGCGAAGGTTGTTGTTGCCAAAATCCCCTTTCCCTTAACGTCTCCACAAACGGTCATTGATGCCATTTTAGCGAAGGTTTCTTCTCGGACTCGCTTGGCCTTGATTGATCATGTCACTAGTCCCACTGCCCTCATTTTTCCCATTGCAGACATTGTTCAGCTTTTAGAAGAAAAGGGAATTTCCGTATTTGTTGATGGCGCCCATGCCCCAGGAATGTTCCCCCTGAATTTAGAGAAAATTGGGGCAAGTTATTATACCGGAAATTGTCACAAATGGCTTTGTGCCCCGAAAGGAAGTGCATTTCTCTATGTGCGCCAAGACCAACAGGCCCAGATTCGTCCTTTAGTGATTAGTCATGGGGCAAATCGACAGGATGCGAGTCGCTCTCAATTTCATTTAGAATTTGATTGGATGGGCACTGGCGATCCCACCCCTTATCTCTGCATTCGGGAAGCAATCCAGTTTTGGTCTCAGGTTTTAGATGGCGGTTGGCAAAAAGCGCAACAGCGCAATCACGAGCTAATTCTACAAGCAAGAGAATATTTAATACAGCAGTTGGGATGGGTCTCTCCTTGTCCCACAGATATGATTGGTTCCATGAGTTCTTTGTTATTGCCGGAAGATGAATTTCCTCATCTTTGTTCTGGGCAGTTGCAAAGCAAGTTATTTGAGACGTTTCATATTGAAGTTCCCGTGATTCAATGGTTTTCTCCTCCCCAACAACTTATTCGAATTTCAGCGCAACTGTATAATCAATTCAGCGACTATCAGGCCTTAGCAACCGCTTTAGAAAAGATTCGATCTCAACATTAGCTTTAGGTTGGGTTAGTGTTGATACTCCCCAATCCATCTGATTCGCTTGGTGTGGGAACATGGAGGGCAATGCCATTCAATTTGCCTTGCAATTCCGGTAGGATATAGGCAATGACAATTGGTAGTACAAGAAGCGATAGAAATGAGGCGATCGCGTCAAGAAACTATGAAATCTCAGCAAGGTTAAATGAGAATCTAGAGCGTGACTTTGGCAATTACTCCCAAAATTGCCCCACCTAAAACCAGCCATAGAGGACTTACTTGAAAACGAAACAGTGCGATCGCGCCCACGGCAAAAATGATAGCCGCGATATAGTCAAAGGGTTGCCAGAACAGAGTGTAGGCCAGTTGCAAAGTAACAACCGTCATTAATCCCACCGCGCTGACATTCACCGCATCTAAAAAGGCGCTGGTCCATTGGGAATTGCGGAGTTTGGGAATTAACGGATTTAAAATCATTACAAAGACAAAGGACGGAAAAAAGATGCCAACGGTGGCAACAATGGCGCCAGGAAGCCCAGCAATTACGTAGCCGATAAACGTAGAGGTTGATAAAACGGGACCGGGGGTAAATTGCCCGATCGCGATCGCGTCTAATAATTGTTGTTGGGTCAACCACCCGTTTTGATTCACTAATTCTCCTTCAATAAACGCAATTAACACATAACCGCTGCCGAATAAAATCGACCCTACCTTAAGGAAAAATAACCCCAGTTTCCATAACGGGGGAACGGTTTTTGCCGTGGTTGCTGCTACCGCTTTGAGAATCGTGCCCAAACTTAAGGTGCCGATTAATCCTTCTGCTGTTTGTTTGGGCAACACTTTTTGTAACAGCAACATCCCCACAAATCCGCTAATTAATAACGCAATGACTTCGTTTATTCCTAGCAGCAATAACACTGCTACTCCTAACCCAATGAAGAATAATTGATAGCTTTTAACCGCTTTTTTACCGAGTTTCCATAATGCGCCTAAAATAACGGCTAAAACTGCCGGTTTAATGCCATAAAATAAGGGGGCAATTTGCGGCAAATCCCCAAATGCCACATAAATCCAAGCAAAAATTCCGGTGATAACAACGGCTGGAATTAGAAAACAAACGCCGGCGAGAATTAACCCCCAAAAACCGCCATAAAGGTAGCCCACATGAATTGCCATTTCTGTGGAATTGGGACCGGGAATGAGATTGGTAGCCCCAATTAAATCTAAAAAGCGCGATCGCGTCAACCACTCCCGACGAGTTACTACCTCTTCTTCCATCATGGCGATATGGGCAGCCGGTCCCCCAAATCCAATCACCCCTAGCTTGAAAAAAACTTGGGCGATTTCTAACAATCGCTGCGATGATGTTTCACTCATCAAACGGCCTCAATTCGGCAAAAAGAATTAAATTTTATTTTATCTTGAAATTGGGGAAAAACGGAACAATTATTTTCTCTGTTTTAGCGGCAAAAACTGTTTGAGAATGGTTTTGGGGGCGCGATCCCAGTTGTCGCGATGATCGCAGATTAATCCCTCTTCATTTAATTTGTAGGTGGAATCGCCATTAAACAAGATATTGGCTTGCCAAGGAACGCGCAATTTTCCGCGAACTGTCCACCATACTTTAATAATATTTGTTTCTTTTTGTTGGATATCATGAACATCAAAATAAATTTCCGTAAAAAATAAGCGGGCATGAAAGCGCAATGTCCAAAAAATAATCCGATAGTTAATTTTTCCCTGAAACTGATTGACCGGATCTTTAAAAAAAATATCGGAACTATAGATATAATAAGCAATATCTTTTTGGAAAAGTTTCGGGAGATCTTGAGACAATTGCGCGATCGCGCTTTCAACTTGGGCTTGATATTCCGATTGCGTTAAAGGCATATTCTTATTAAATTATCAAAAATTGCAGGTAGCGCTAGCAAAAGGAAAGATAAAAATCGAACTAGGATCCCTCCTTGCTAAACTATCAATGAGCATTCCTTTGGTCGGTACAACTATGGCTGTGTTAACGATTCTCTCCCAAACCACGCAACAAGTTCGTCAGACGTTGTTCCATTCTTGGACAATTGGCGTTTTACTAATTGCCCTGTTAATTGCTACTCCCATTTTATTCATTGTTGCCAGCGTATTTGCAGAGACGGGAGAGATTTGGCAACATTTAGCGACAACCGTATTGCCTGAGTATCTCAAAAACTCATTTACCTTAATGATAGGCGTCGGTATCGGCGTAACAATTATTGGCGTGGGAACTGCCTGGCTAGTCACCATGTGCCGGTTTCCCGGGAGCAATATTCTGGAATGGGCGCTGTTGCTTCCCTTGGCTGCACCGGCTTATCTTCTTGCTTATACCTATACGCACTTGCTGGATTTTTTTGGTCCGATTCAAACGACGCTGCGATCCGTATTTGGTTGGGCAAGCGTGAATGATTACTGGTTCCCTGAAATTCGCAACATTTGGGGCGCGATCGCGATGCTGATTCTCGTATTATATCCCTATGTGTATCTGCTGGTGCGTGTGGCGTTTTTAGAACAGGCAACTGCCACCTTAGAAGCCAGTCGTTGCTTAGGATGCAATCCTTGGCGAAGTTTTGTTACTGTTGCGCTGCCCTTAGCCCGTCCCGCGATCGCGTCTGGGGTAGCATTGGTATTAATGGAAACCTTGGGCGATTTTGGAACGGTTCAATATTTCGGCGTTACCACCTTTACCACCGGCATTTACCGAACTTGGTTTGGGATGGGAGAACGTCTAGCCGCCGCCCAACTTGCCGCGGTTTTAATGATCTTTGTTGCTGTATTAATTGTTCTAGAACGATTATCTCGCAGTAAAGCCCGTTATTATCAAGCCGGAAGCAGCTGCCAATCGGCACCAAAACATCAACTCTCGGGAATCCGTTCTCTTGGTGCAATGATAGCTTGCGCCTTGCCCATTGCCTTGGGATTCGTTGTTCCGGCCAGCTATTTGGTTTATTTAACGGTTGCCAATGCCCAACACACCCTCGATGAAAGTTTTTGGGATTTAGCGCAGCATAGTCTGACCTTAGCTGGGATTAGTGCCGTTTTAGCGAGCGCGATCGCGTTATTTTTAGCCTACGGGCAGCGTCAAGGCAAGTCTTGGTTACTCAACCTTGGCGTGCGGATTTCCGCTATGGGGTATGCAATTCCGGGAACTGTTATTGCTGTGGGGGTTTTAATTCCGGTGACGCGATTGGATAAAGCCGTTGATAGCTGGATGCAGACTACCTTTAATGTTTCCCCTGGATTGCTTTTGAGTGGCACCGTTACTGCCCTGATTTTTGCTTATTTAGTGCGGTTTCTGGCAGTTTCCTTCAATGCCGTGGAATCCAGTTTGCAAAAAATTAAACCCAGTCTTGATGAAGCATCGAGAAGTTTAGGGCATAGTGTTGGCAGTACGCTGTTGCATGTTCATACACCTTTAATGCGGGGCGGTATTCTAACCGCTGTAATGCTGGTATTTGTCGATGTCATGAAAGAACTGCCGGCAACGTTGATCATGCGACCGTTTAATTTTGATACCCTAGCGGTGCAAGTCTATCAATATGCTTCCGATGAACGCTTAATTGAAGCTGCCGCACCAGCATTAACCATTATTCTGGTAGGAATTATTCCCGTTATTTTTCTAAGTTTCAAAATTGCCCAATCTCGGAATTTTTAAGCTATTGCGATGAAACCTGATCAACCTCATTATTGCAATTTTTCCACCTCATTCGAGAAATGATGCTTGTAGGGGCGAATCACTATCCGCCCTGACAAAAAAACGATAGAAAAGTTAATTGAAAATGCAGTAATTGATCGATCAAAGTAAACTCATCTAAGTGAGATAAGCTTAACTTATAATATAGCCCAATTCTTCTAATTTTCCTAATATTGTTCCAACACTTTCATCTAATGACTCTAAATCCGTGCGACATTCTACAGCTGGGTTCTTAGGGGGTTCATAGGGATCGTCGATTCCTGTAAATTTTTGGATTTCTCCAGCCCTGGCTTTTTTATATAAGCCTTTAACATCTCGTTCTTCGCAAACCTCTAAGGGGGCATTAACAAATACTTCAATAAAGTTGCCGATTTGCTCACCCACTTCTTCTCTAACTTCCCGATAAGGAGAAATTGCTGAAACAATAACAATCACGCCATTGCGAGTCAGAAGATTGGCCACAAAACCAATGCGGCGAATATTGGTATCGCGATCTTCTTTGCTGAAACCTAAGCCTTTGGTGAGGTTTTGACGAACAATATCGCCGTCTAATACTTCTAATTTTTCACATTGGCGCGATCGCAGTTCTTGTTCCAATGCTTTGGTAATTGTTGTTTTTCCGGCACCACTTAAACCAGTTAACCAAATGGTTACGCCACGATGTTCCATGAAGCAAGTTCCTCGTTCTCTATTCTGGATTCAATTGGTCATCATACTTTAGAAGCGGATGGTTGTGTTAACTTCAGATATTGAACAATCGAAAATGAAGCGTTAGAATTGAGTTGCCTGGAGAGGTGGCAGAGTGGTTGATTGCGGCGGTCTCGAAAACCGCTAGGAGCGCTAAGCTCCTCGGGGGTTCGAATCCCTCCCTCTCCGTTTCTAGGGAAAAACTCAACGGTTGCTGTTGCAGATACAAGCAAATTGCTTAAGATAAAATTAAGTACAACTACTTGCTTCGACCGGAAATGACATCCCAAATTTTAATTGTTGAAGATGAAGCCAAACTGGCGCAATTTATTGAGCTAGAACTGAAATATGAAGGGTATGAAGTAACAACCGCTACAGATGGCTTTGACGGATTAACCCAAGCGCGAGAAGCTTCTCCGGATTTGCTCATTTTAGATTGGATGTTGCCCGGAATTTCGGGATTAGAGATTTGTCGGCGATTGCGCCAAACCGGCAGTACCGTTCCGGTCATTATTCTCACCGCAAAAGATGAAATCGGCGATCGCGTGGAAGGATTGGATGCCGGTGCCGATGATTATGTCGTGAAACCGTTTAGTATTGAAGAGTTATTTGCCCGAGTTCGCGCCCATTTACGCCGCACGCAAGATGAAGAAACCGATATTTTACAGTTTCAGGATTTAAAGCTCAATACCAGTACCCGAGAAGTGTATCGAGGCGATCGCGCGATCGAATTAACCGCTAAAGAATTTGAACTCATGCGCTATCTCCTGAATCATCCCCGTCAAGTCTTAACCCGTGACCAAATTTTAGAACGGGTATGGGGTTACGATTTTATGGGAGATTCCAATATTATTGAAGTCTATATTCGCTATTTAAGACTCAAGTTAGAAGCAAAAGGAGAACCGCGTTTAATTCAAACTGTGCGCAGTGTGGGTTATGTTTTGCGAGATTGACTGACATTTGCGCGTTATGATTCTGAAATTTCCCCAAACCGGTAGCCTTTGCCATAAACGGTATGAATTAATGTTGTTTCTCCAGGCGCTTCAATTTTTCGTCGCAATAATCGTACTAAGGCAGCTAAAACATTGCTGCTGGGTGTCGTCTCTTCTCCCCACAGATATTGGTAAATTTGTTGATGGGTTAAAACTTGCTGCGGAAACTGCATGAAATAGGAAAGAAGTCTGGCTTCTTTTTCCGAGAGTTCGATAGTTCTGCCGTTGCGATAGGCTAATTGATTATTGGGATCGAATTCTAAATCAGCTGTTTTCAGATGAGAACTCACTGCAGTTTCTTGAGAAGATCGCCGAATTAAGGCTCGGACTCTTGCCAAAAATTCTCTTAACTCAAAGGGTTTAACAATATAATCATCTGCGCCCACATCTAAACCGGAAACGCGGTCATCCACCGTATCTTTTGCCGTTAAAAAGAGGACAGGAGTTTGATTCCCGCGCGATCGCAAATTGCGGCATAATTCCAATCCCGATTTTTCCGGCATTAACCAGTCCAAAATCAATAGATTATACTCCTTGTTTTGGGCTAACTCTTCTCCTATCACCCCATTATTTGCCACATCAACCTGATATCCTTCTTGCGTTAACACCCGAGATAGAGGGGTTGTTAATTCTCGTTCATCATCAACCAGTAAAATATGCATGAGCCGTTAAGTCGTTACAGTAGGTGATAAGATAGCAAGGTTGCAGGCAATAACTGCAAGTCAACTTATTAAGGAGAAAAAAGTGTATGGCTAAATATAACGTCTATGGCATGGGAAATGCACTCTTAGACATTGAATTTAAAGTTACACCTGATATCCTAGAAAATCTCAGCATTGACAAAGGGGTAATGACCCTGATTGAAGCGGATCGCCAACAGCAACTCATTAGTGAATTGCGGGACTACATGGGTAAAAAAAGCGGCGGCGGTTCCGCTGCAAACACGATGTTTGCCATTAGCCAGTTTGGTGGAAAGGGTTTCTATTCTTGTAAAGTGGCTAATGATGAGATGGGACAGTCCTATTACCAAGATTTAGTGAACGCCGGCATTGATACCAACTTACAATACCATGACCCAGAACCCGGCATTACGGGTCAATGCTTGGTATTTGTCACTCCTGATGCCGACCGTACAATGAATACCCACTTGGGAATTTCGGCAGAATTTTCGGAAAAAGAACTGGTTCCCGAAGCCATCAAAGATGCAGACTACACCTACATTGAAGGATATCTGGTTGCCGATCCCAATGGTAAGAGTGCTGCCATTAAAGGGCGGGAAACTGCCCACAATGCAGGAAAGAAAGTGGCCCTATCTCTATCTGACTTAAACATGGCCAAATTCTTTAAAGAAGGATTCCTGGAAATCATTGGCGACGGTATTGATTTAATTTTTTCTAACGAAACTGAAGCACTCACCCTTGCTGAAACCGAAGATTTAGGCCAAGCTGCGGACTATCTCAAAACCTTAAGCAACGCCTTTGCGATTACCCGCGGTCCCAAAGGGGCACTGGTTTATGATGGGGAAAATCTACTTGAAATTTCCCCTCACAAAGTGAAAGCAGTCGATACTGTGGGCGCAGGCGATATGTTTGCTGGCGCTTTCCTTTATGGCGTTACTAACGGCATGAGTTACGCTGATGCTGGGAAACTTGGTTCTACTGCCTCTGCCCGCTTGGTTACCAGTTACGGTCCTCGCTTAGAACCCCAAGAAGCGAAAGAAGTTCTCCAAGAAGTTAAAGCTTCCTAATTTCTAAGCAAATAGCAGTAGGTTGGGCTTCATTTCAATTCACCCAACCTACTACTTGCTTATTCTTAAATCGCAATCAGTTAGAGACTGTTCCTAAAATAAACATTAAGCTTAGCTCAAGAGCAAGCTAACCGTTTCAGCATGAGACGAGTCATAGCAAGGTGAATCAGAGCTTCAC
>PXPI01000082.1 GCA_003021905.1 Cyanobacteria bacterium SW_9_44_58
AATTGTTCTGGTGGCTGTGACAGATTGGACTCACTCATGATGGTTTGACTCTAACGTTTTTTCTGGGTTTGTCAACCCTAGACCTGAATCCTTACGGAGATTGTTCCAGTTTATTTAAAGCTTCAATTAATAAATGCCGGACATCAACAACATCGTAGTCTAATACCCAATCCTGGTAAGCCGTGGATAAATCGGAAAAAGATGTTTTATAGCCAGCTTTGAGAATTAACTCATTTTCGGTTTCTTCCTTTAAAGCACAACTGTAACTATTATTCCCATCGAAGGGTTGATCTCGACTTAAACGCAGTTGATCCCCAGCAGAAAATTTAGAAATATTTTCTTCTGAGTAGCGGAGGGTAATTTGATTGCCAGTAAAGTCAACAATGGTTAAGTTAGCAATGGCTGTTCTATCTTCTACTCGTTCCGATAACGGTTTACGCCAAATCTGTTTCGTTTCTCGGATTTGTGAATCAGTTTCAGTGTTTATAAATCCCTGTAATGTAATCAGTACAGTTGAACCAGAAAGGCTATCGATTGCGATATTAGAAATTTGATTCAAATAGCGATCGCGCACGCTTTCTTTCGCCATTTGTTCGGCTTGCGCTTTTGTCCAAAATGGAATTTTGCTAATTTTCGGTGTATTTTGAAACTGGCTTAAAATAGACTGGTCGCGAGTGGAACGGGCAATTAGTTTGGCAAGAATGCAACAACAACTTTCAGGACTTTCGATAATTTGTTGTTCAGCAAAACGCAGCACAAACCAGCTATTTTCAGTAAAAGCGCGATTGCGTTCCCGATCGCTTTTTATATAATGTGTTGGTTCTCCTGTGTCATAAACATAAGGTTCATCACATTCAATATAGCAGTTCTTGGACTCACGAGCTACAGTAGCAACATTGACTGATTAAGGCTTATGACAAAATTTAATTACTTAATTGGTTCAGTTCAGAGCGTATCTCATTAGAGTGAGAATTGCTATATCAATATAAAGATTTGCCGCTTGATCAATATAAATAAAATCGGGTGTATAGTTTTTAACACTTCGGTTATGGTCAATCTTTTCTCCAAAATAGGGTTTCAGATAATACCAAAAGAAATGATCTTCAGCAGGATTGGCAGTAACGGTTTTTTCTAACGACGGAAGAACCGAGGGCGCGATCGGTTGACGGTGTTTGGCACGAAAGATAATTGGGTATTGAGACACAGGTACTTGAGTTTACTTAATTTCAATCTAATAAACAGCTAAAGCGTTTCTTAATTCTATTCCTTGTTCTATCAATTCTTAGTGGGCGTTGGGAAAAGCTTGTCCTGCTTCCTCTTAATTAGTTTCAAGGTAAAGACACTTTAGAAGATCGTTATGTTGATCTCAATCGCAGTTTAGCAAGGCAATTTAATCATATTTTGTGTTGACTTGATTTTCTCACCTAGTTAATTTAACAAATTCTTTAACTGGGATCCCAGAAAAAATACTACCATTGCCCTTGCTTTTTCCCACAGCGATCGCAGGCACTGGCTAATTTATTACGGATTGTAAAATTTACAAATCGTTGCTATCCTCCAAATCCAGGAAAGTTGTGAGACAGGCTTGCTTGGCTTAACCATAAGTCTCTATTGTATATCATCCATCTGCTTCTGTTAGAATAACTGACGAAGCAATAGTAATTAGATTTTAAAGATAAATAGAAAATAATGGAAGAACCGAACAAATTCTCTAACCAATCTCCTACTAATAAAAATCCAAGCAATCAAAGTGAGCAGTCAACATCAGGCACTCAAGAACAGAATGTAGAAGAACTTGTTAACCAAGCCTTGGAACGAAAGCAAAGTCTTCAGTATTTGAGCCAACTTCGCGGTCGAGTGAATTGGCTGACAGGTCTCTTTGCTATTGCTGTCATTATTTTGGGTGGCGGTTTAGGTTGGGTTAGCTATAGCTTACAGCAACAAAAAGAACAATTTGTTCAACAAAATGAAATTCCAGAAAACTTAGAACGTATACAAGAACTTGATACTCAAATCCAACAACTCCAAGAAAAAGTTCCAGATTCTCAGAGAATAGAACGTTTGGAAAATCAAATCGATGAGCTGAAGGCTGCTATTGAAAACAATCAGCAACAACTTGAAAGTGTTTCAAGAGAAAATCAAAATCAAGCCTTACAAGAAGAATCACCCCAAGAAGAATCACCTCAAGAATCATCCGAGTAAGAATTTATGAACGACGCTTCATCGCTTCCACTTGAATTTTCTCTTCCGGGAAAACCATAGGCGGATCGCTCTGCGTCTAACGAGGCGACTTCCCAGCCCCGATCAGACAAAATGTTTGACTTTTTTGATTGCCGACGACAAGAGATTCCGTCGACGCAAATCGCCTTTGTTAACCTTCGCTCCGGTATTCCGCTTACGCGCTCGATTAGAAACTGTCGCGCTCTCTTTGATTGACGGCTCCCTCTAAAATAAATGAGGGACACATCGAATACCATCTCAACAACCAATGCTAATTTCCCTGAGAATCGAGAATTTTGCTTTAGTGGATCAACTGGAACTGGATTTAGGTGCGGGCTTAAATGTTCTGACGGGGGAAACAGGGGCAGGAAAATCCATTATCCTAGATGCCATCGATGCTGCTTTGGGCGGCAAAGTGAGCAGCCGTTTCATTCGCACCGGCAGTGAAAAAGCGTTGGTAGAAGCCACCTTTTCCCTAACACCTGCTATTCAAAGTTGGTTAGAACAGCAAGAGATTGATTTGCTGGAGGATGAAACAGTAGTTTGCAGTCGGGAAATGGCATTAAAACGGAGTGGGTTGCGATCGCGTTCTCGGGTGAATGGGGTTTTAGTCAATCGCAAGTTGATGAATGAACTGCGCAGCTACTTGGTGGAAATTACGGCGCAAGGGCAAACGGTGGCATTGATGATTCCTGCCCGTCAACGGGAACTGCTGGATACCTATGGCGGATCGGCGTTACTGGCGCAACGGGAAAAAGTGGCCTCCGCTTACGAAATCTATAGTGAAGCCAAGGAAACCTTGGAAAATCGCCGGCAAACGGAACAAGAAGGGCTGCAGCGCTTAGATTGGATTAACTATCAGCTCGATGAACTCAAAGAAGCGCAACTCGACAGCGAAACCGAATTGGAAGAGTTGGAACAAGAGCGCGATCGCCTGCTTCATGCGGTGGAGTTGCAACAGCTTAGCTATCAAGTGTATCAAATTCTCTATCAACGGGATGATGAGGAAACCCCAGCCGGTACCGATATTCTCGCGGAAGCAGAAAATACCCTAACCGAGATGGTGGAGTACGATTCGCAACTGACTCCCATCTTGGAGATGGTACAAACGGCCATGACGCAAATTGTGGAAGCGGGACAACAGATCTATGCTTATGGGGAAGGCTTGGAATCAGATCCGGAACGATTGGCGGAAGTGGAAGATCGCATTCGTACCCTGAAACAAATCTGTCGCAAATACGGTCCCAATTTAAGCGACGCGATCGCGCATCAAACGTCGCTGCAAAGGGAACTGGATCGTCTCAACGACGCGGATCAGTCTTTAGAAAGTTTAGAAGAAAAGACCAACACAGCTTACAATACCCTAATCCAAGCCTGCGAAACCCTGACGCAACAACGGCAAGAAGCGGCAACGCGACTGGAAAAACAACTGATTGAAGAACTGAAACCCCTGGCGATGGAGAAAGTGCAATTCCACTGCGCGCTAACCGCCATAACACCCAATCCCCAAGGGGCGGAACAAGTGAACTACTATTTTAGCCCCAATCCGGGAGAAACGCCAAACCCCCTTTCGGAAACCGCTTCCGGCGGCGAAATGAGTCGTTTTCTCTTAGCCTTAAAATCTTGTTTTTCCCAAGCGGAACAAAAATTGCAAACCCTAATTTTTGATGAAATCGATACCGGCGTTTCCGGACGCGTTGCCAGCGCCATCGGGCAAAAATTACGGCAATTAGCCCAACAGCAACAAGTTCTCTGCGTCACGCACCAACCTTTAGTGGCAGCCCTAGCGGATTTGCATTTGCGGGTAGAGAAACAGTTTTCTGCCTCGCGCACGGTAGTTGCAGTTATCCGGCTAACTGATCCCAAGACGCGGCGCGATGAATTGGCGCAACTGGCAGGAGGCGATAAAGATGAGAACGCGATCGCGTTTGCCGATTCCTTATTAAAACAAGCAAACTCCAAAAATAGTAATGTCTCCTGATTATCCCTTGATGCGACTGGCAATGGGCATCCGCCAACCGGTACCAAAGGCGCGATCGGTTACTTTTAAGCCCGGTGGGGCTTGACGGCGCTTAAATTCGGCTTTTCGCACTAAATTAGTTACGTTTTTCACCACCTCTTCCGAGAAACCGGCGGCCACAATTTCGTCCAACCCTTGATGTTCATGAATGAAGCGATGCAAAATTTGATCTAAGATGTCGTAGGAAGGCAGGGAATCTTCATCTTTTTGATCCGGTCGCAATTCGGCACTAGGGGCTTTGTTAATCACGTTTTCGGGAATAATTTCTTGTTCTTGGTTCAGCCAGCGACATAGGGAATAAACCCGTGTTTTCGGTACATCAGAAATGACGGCGAGGCCGCCGTTCATATCCCCATAAAGGGTACAGTAGCCCACTGCCATTTCCGATTTATTCCCCGTGGAGAGAAGCAGATAATTAAATTTATTCGCGATCGCCATTAATAGATTCCCGCGAATTCGGGATTGCAGATTTTCTTCGGTGACGCCGAATTCAGTGCCGGAAAAGAGAGGTTCCAGGATTTCATCGTAGGCATTCATTGCTGGTTCAATGGGCAACGTCGCGCTATGAATCCCTAAATTGCTCACTAAGGCTTCGGCATCGGCAATGGAACCGGAAGAACTATAGGGAGAGGGCATTAATACCGATAGCACATTATCGCCTCCTAGGGCAGATTGCGCGATCGCGGCCACTAAGGAAGAATCAATGCCGCCGCTTAAGCCAATCACGACTTTTTGAAACCCGCATTTCCGGGCGTAGTCTTGCACTCCTAAGACTAACGCTTGCCACATTTCTTCGTTTTCATTGTCGGGAGAAGGGGCAATCGTGGTTTCTTGAAAATCTTGTTCGGTGGGCGAAAAGTCAGCAATCATTAAATCTTTTTGGAAAGGTTGGGCGCGAGAGACTAACTCGCCCGTGCGATTTAAAGTAATGCTTGCCCCATCAAAAATTAGATCGTCATTGGCACCCACTTGATTGGTATAAATAATGGGAAGACCATAATGAGATGCGCTGTAACCAAGCATAGATTCCCGCAATTTTTGTTTCCCAACACTATAGGGAGACGCGGATAAATTGACAATCATATCCACGCCGCGCAAAGCTAAATCATCCAAGGGATTATGTTGATAATTGCGTTTGCCCCAGAAATTTTCATCATTCCAAAGATCTTCGCAAATGGTAACGCCAATGGTAACTGGAACGAGATTTTCATCTGCTTGTTGAACGTTAATCACAAAACAATTACTCTCTTTTCCAGGTTCAAAATAACGAACTTCGTCAAACACATCATAAGTGGGCAATAACCGTTTATGGAAGTAATTAACCACTTCTCCATTCTCAATTAAAGCAATACTATTATGTAAAGGTTTTTCCCCTTTTTCCGCTGCGTCGGGATTGGGGGTGGCAACACCGACTAACACCGTCAATTGGGGCGGCAGTTTTTGCGCTAATGTCTCTAATTCCTGCGCCATTTGTTTGATAAAACTGGAATTTAGCAGGTGATCGCGCGGGGGATAACCGCATAAGGATAGTTCTGGGGTTAATAATAATTGTGCCCCTTCTGCTGTTGCTTGGTTGGCAGCATCGAGAATATTTTGCCCATTTTCAGTTAGATTGCCAATGGTGGGATTGAGTTGCGCGATCGCGATTTTCATCATCTTTAAATAAAAACTAACGGTTTATCTTTTAATAAGGCAAACGCATCTTCATCGAAGCGGTAAAGGGCCGCCGGACGTCCTGCCCCTCGGGAAACTTTAAGACCAGTATCGGTTAAAAACCCTAACTTTAAAAGTCGGGCGCGGAAATTGGAATAATCGGAAAAATTTTCCCCTAAAACCGTGGTGTAAAACTGGTATAGATCGTTTAAAGTAAACGCTTCCGGTAACACTTTAAAGGCAATTGGACTGTATTCTAACTTGTTTCTTAATCGTTGATAGCCATAATCAACAATGCGGTTATGATCAAAGGCAAGTTGCGGAATTTCTTTCAAAGAATGCCAAACTGTTTTCTTATTGCTTTTCGTAATTAATGTCGTATCTTCATAGCGAACTAAGGCAAAATAACTAACCGAAAGATAACGATTTTCAATCGCATCTTGATACTCTCTAGGATCGCGCCCTGGTTCACCAAAGGTATATAATTGTTCTAAATAAAGATTTTCGACTTCAATTTTTTCCGATAAGGTGCGATAAGCAGCGGTTTCCAACGATTCGCTTCGCCGCACTAACGTGCCCGGTAAACTAAAATAATTGGCAAAGGGATCATTCGGTCGTTTTACCAGTAAAATTAAGAGTCGATTGCGTTGCGTATCCACCGAAAAAATGACATTGTCGACACCCACTTTAAACTCGGCAACCGGAGATTTAGCAGAGGTTACGTGTTGGTTTCCCATGAATATAATTGCTTGTGTTGAATATAATCTTTTACCGACGCATCAACGACATCTGCGTTGCCCTTTTCTCGATAGGCAGTAGAGGAAACAGGCGGGGCATGGAAATTCGCCACTTGATAACAAGCCCCCATCTCATCAAGGGTCTTTAATTGGGATTTTGATACAGAATAGCCTGGACGCGGAATGACCAATAAGTTAACTCGTTGCAGAAGTTCTTTGCTAGCATACCAACAGGGAATTTGTTTGACTAAATCCGATCCAATCACAAACGTAAATTGTTGATCCTTGCCCCACATCGCTTCTGCTTTTTCGATGGTTTTAATACTTTTCGGGTGGCTCAGTTCGTGATAGAGTTGAACATTATTTTTCGAGGTATCCAACGAGGCAATCATCAACTCTAACATCTTGATGCGATGTTGCAATGGGGTTTGATCGGATTTTAAGGGATTATCCGCCGCCCAGACGGCGACTTGGTCATATTGTTGAGATAACCATTCTAAAATCATTTTATGCCCTTGTGTCGGGGGATCGGCGCTAGTGCCAAACAAGGCAATGCGGGTCGCGTTTGGTGTTTGATCAGTTGTCATTGGTAATTGCGATTGAGTTGGTCTAACTGAGAAGAGAGTTGAACCGAAATGGTATCGGGATCATGAAGGGAACGCAGGGCATCCGGCAGAGATAAAGTTGCTTGGCGAACGCGATCGCGCAAGGTATCCAGAGGTTCCACCGACATGGCACTTTCCCCTTGTGCCATTACTTTTTCTAATAGAGGCGTTTCCCCATCTTCAGGCGAGTCAGTCATCAACCCCAAGCGATCTCCTTGCAGTTTCCCGTTTTGCCGGCGGCGAAATACCTGTTTCCGCCCAGGAAAGGTTTCCTTGCTGGCGGATTGTTTACAGGTTGGCACCCCATCAATTTCCACCAGTTTATACACCCCATTCATCGGCGTTCCAGTCACTAATTTGGTGCCAATGCCATAGCCGTCAATCATTGCCCCCTCGATTAACAACCGTTCCATTTCCCACTCATCCAAGTCGCCGCTGGCGAAAATGGCAGTATCGGGAAGCAGGGAGCGCACTTTCTGCGATAAAACGGCAATATCCCCGGAATCAATGCGCACTCCGGCAAACTGGCGTTCTTCTGCTGGCAAACTCGCCAACCGTTCCGCCGCCGCCACCGTGTCGTAAGTATCAATTAGTAGCGGTGCTTGCGGAAAATAGCGATTAAAGGCAGTAAAGGCATCATCCTCTCCCCCTTGCAGCGCCCCAATAGCCATCACCAGAGAATGCGCCATCGTTCCGCTGGGGACTTCTCCTAATTTCAGTGCAGCCGCCACATTGGAGGTAGAATTGAATCCAGCAGCTAAAGCCGCTCGCGCCGCCCATAGGGAAGCTTGGGGACTAAACGCGCGTCTAGTACCGAATTCTAATAACTTGGCAGTTTCCCCGGCAACATCTCGCATCCGGGCTGCTCTTGTCGCAATTAGGGTTTGGTAATTAATGGCATTGAGGAGATACGTTTCCACCAGTTGCGCTTGCCATAAAGGGGCTTCTACCCGCAACAACGGTTCATTGGCAAAGGCAGCTGTGCCTTCGGACATTGCCCAAACATCCCCGGTAAAGACCTTTCCTTCTAATACTGACCAAAATTCAGGAGGGGCATGGTCAAAAATCCCAAGTTGTTGCAATTGTTGAATTTGTTCCGAAGAAAAATGGAGTTGTTCCAGGTATTCGATGGCTTGCGCCAACCCCATGGCGATGAGGTAGCCGTAGGATTGGGGCAAACGCCGCACAAACAGTTCAAAACTAGCGGGTTTGTCGGCAATGCCCTCTCCCACATAGCACGCCCCCATGGTTAACTCGTAAAGGTCGGTTAAGAGGCTATAGTCTTGGGTAGAAACTGTTAGCGAGGGGTGCAACATAACGTTTTGGTGTAATGACAGATATAATCCCAATTATAGTAAGTTTCACCAAAATTGGAAAGAGGTAGAATTAGGAAGCAGATTAGATTTCAATTATGGATAAAACAATTCGGTCTTAATTCCATAAACCTTACCCATGAATCAATTAATAGAGAAATCCTAAACAGTGAGTAAACCGAAGAAATTGCTATACTCTTGATGAGAGCCAATTTAGCACCAATCGAGAGTAAAGAATGCAGCCGACTGACCCGAGCAAGTTTACGCAACAAGCCTGGGATATCATTGTTGATTCACAAGAAGTGGCCCGTCGCTTCAAAAATCAAGAGTTAGAAGTAGAACACGTCATGCTGACGCTGTTTTCCACAGAAGGGGTCGCCAATCAAATTCTGGAATCGAAACAAATTGATGTTTCTCGTCTTCAGAAACAGTTAGAAGTGTTTACCAACCGACAACGCAAGTCGATGCGGGTGGATCAACTATATCTGGGACGAGGACTGGATACATTGCTTGATTGCGCCGAAAAAGCCCGTCAAAGTTGGCAAGATGAAGTAATTGGTGTCGAACATCTTTTGTTAGGCTTTGCAGAAGACGATCGCATCGGTCGCCGCTTACTGCGGCCTTATAGCGTCGATCCCCAAGATATTGAAGCCGCCATTAAAGAATTCCGCGCCAATCGCCCGCAACAAGAAGAAGGCGCCCAAGATGGAGAAAAAGAAACAGAACAAAAACAAGAAGAACAGCAAAGCCCCTTGGAAAAATTTGGCCGCGACTTAACCGAACAAGCCGGCATTGGTCAGTTAGATCCCGTCATTGGACGAGATGAGGAAATTCGACGTGTGGTGCAAGTGTTATCCCGCCGCTCGAAAAATAACCCCGTGTTAATTGGGGAACCTGGTGTAGGGAAAACCGCGATCGCGGAAGGATTAGCCCAACGCATTGTCAATGGCGATGTTCCCGAGTCCCTCAAAAATCGGCGTTTGATTGCCTTAGATATGGGCAGTCTCATTGCAGGAGCGAAATATCGCGGCGAATTTGAAGATCGCTTGCGGAAAGTCTTGCGAGAAGTGACTCACTCGGAAGGACAAATTGTTCTGTTTATTGACGAATTGCAAACTGTCGTGGGAACCGGTTCCGGGCAAGGCACCATGGATGCTGGGAACTTGCTAAAACCTATGCTTGCCCGTGGCGAATTGCGCTGTATTGGGGCGACGACTCTGGATGAATATCGGAAACATATTGAAAAAGATCCTGCCCTAGAACGCCGCTTTCAACAGGTTTATGTAAAACAACCCGATGTGGAAGCCACCGTTTCCATCCTGCGCGGTTTAAAAGAACGCTACGAAGTGCATCATGGCGTCAAAATTACCGATTCGGCGTTAGTGGCTGCCGCCAGTTTATCCGACCGCTATATTACCGACCGCTTTTTGCCAGACAAAGCCATTGACTTGGTGGATGAAGCGGCCGCAAAGCTGAAAATGGAAATTACCTCCAAACCCACGGAACTGGAAAGCATTGACCGCCGCTTAATGCAGTTGCAAATGGAGAAACTATCCCTTGAAGAGGAAGAAGAATTAGCCGCAGGCAATTCCGGTGCCTACAATCCGGCGAAAGAACGTCTGGAAAAAATCCGGCAGGAAATGAAAGAACTGGAAGAGAGTCAGCAGGAATTGTCCTCGCAGTGGCAAACGGAAAAACAGATGTTGGAAGAGATTAATACCCTCAAAGAGGAGGAAGATCAACTGCGAGTGCAAGTGGAACAAGCCGAACGCGAATATGTTTTAGAAAAAGCGGCGCAACTAAAATATGGCCAGTTAGAAGGCTTGCAACGGCAACGGGAGACTAAAGAAAGCAAATTGCTGGAAATGCAGTCCCAAGGACGGGCATTGTTGCGAGAACAAGTCACCGAATCCGATATTGCGGAAATTGTTGCCAAATGGACTAGTATTCCCGTTAATCGCTTATTAGAATCGGAACGGCAACGCTTATTAGGCTTAGAAGGCTATCTCCACGAACGGGTAATCGGTCAAAAAGAAGCCGTCTCTGCTGTTTCCGCCGCTATTCGTCGGGCTAGGGCAGGCATGAAAGACCCCGCCCGTCCCATCGGTTCCTTCCTGTTTCTGGGGCCCACCGGCGTCGGCAAAACCGAACTCGCCCGCGCGATTGCGGAATTTTTATTCGACAGCGAGGAATCCCTCATTCGCCTGGATATGTCGGAATACATGGAAAAACATTCCGTTTCCCGGATGGTCGGGGCACCGCCGGGTTATGTGGGCTATGAAGAAGGGGGACAACTCTCAGAACAAATTCGCCGTCGCCCCTATTCTGTGATTCTTTTAGATGAAATTGAAAAAGCCCATCCCGATATCTTTAATATCCTGTTGCAAGTGTTGGATGATGGCCGCATTACTGACTCCCAAGGGCGCACGATTGACTTCCGCAACACCATTATCATCATGACAAGCAATATCGGCGGGGAAGATATTGTCCAACTCGCCCAACAAGAGTCTCAGTATGAAGAAATGCGAAAAAAAGTATTGCAAGCCCTGCGCGATCATTTCCGTCCCGAATTTCTCAATCGCATTGATGATTTAATTATTTTCCATACTCTCAAACAAGAAGAACTGCGAGAAATTATTTCTATTCAATTGCGTCGCATTGAACAACTGTTATCGGAACAGAAACTTACTATCAACCTAACCGAAGCTGCCCAAGATTATTTAGTCAATGTCGGGTATGACCCGGTTTATGGGGCGCGTCCGCTCAAACGTGCCATTCAACGCGAGTTAGAAAATCCCATTGCCACCAAAATTCTAGAAATGGCCTTTAGTGAGGGAGACGTGATTGTCGTGGATTGTGTGGATAATCAGTTAGTCTTCAAAAAACAAGAAGATACCCAATCAGTGGAAGTGGAAGTCATGTCTTCGTGAACTACTCCCGTCAAATCAGAGATTCTGACGGGAGCTTCCCTTTTCATTGGGCATAGCGTCCAGCAAGACCGAAGTCTTTCCTGTCCGTCTTACATCCCCTCCCAGGGCAGTAGAGCTGGTTCCC
>PXPI01000083.1 GCA_003021905.1 Cyanobacteria bacterium SW_9_44_58
GCGATTACAGAGGCAATGCTAAAAGTAACTAATCAAGATATTCGGAATTGGTTTACTCACTGTTGTTACTGTACCTTATGAATTCGAGAATTGCTATATTGCTACTATTTTGTTATTAATTAATCCGGTTTGGATTATTGATGTTGGATTTCAGTATAGCTTTTTAGCAACATTGGGATTAATTGTTACACTTCCTATACTATTAAAAAAATGGGATAGTTTACCGCCAACAGTTGCTTCCGTAATTACTGTTCCAATTGCAGTTTTACCTTGGATCTTTCCATTACAGTTATTTCATTTTGGTACAGTTGCTACTTATGGTATTATTATTAATATTTTGGCAACACCTTTTGCTATTTTAATCATTATTGGAGGAATCTTTAGTGGATTAGCAGGATTGATTATTTCCTCCTTAGGTGAAACGATCGCGCTATTGCTATCTTATCTAACTCAAATATTAATCAGCTTAGTTTCTGGTTTAAATAAGCTTCCAGGCAGTTATTTATTTTTTGGAAAACTTACCCTATGGCAATTAATTAGTATTTACAGTTTAATTATATTTGTTTGGCAATTTTCAAAAGGAAAACAATATTGGAAACTTGTCTTATTTTGCGCAATCGCGCTTATTATTATTCCGATTACTTATAAACAATTAACACTTAGACAAATTACAGTATTTGCAACCAAGGAAACTAGTGTTATTTTAATTCAAAATCGGGGTCAAGTAACATTAATTAATTGCGGTACACAAGATACAATTCGCTATACAATTTTGCCGTTTTTACAACAAGAAGGAATTTCCAAACTTGATAACGCGATCGCGCTTAAATCAGATAATGAATGGGATTATTTACATACAAAAGCCCCCATTAAAACCTTGTTCTATTTACCCAAACTAGACAGAATAATTAACGATTTTCCAGATTTAGAATCAGTCTCTAAACAACGAATTTCTTCTGATCTTACTTTTATTCAAAATCAAAGTTTAACTATTAAACAAAGTCATCCTTTTTTATTAACCATTAATATTAGTAATAAACAATGGGGAATTCTCAATTATCCAACTCAAATTTTACCAAGTATTCCTTCAGAGTTGAGAGAAATTGATATTTTATTATGGTCTGGAAAAGAAATTAGCCGAAGTTGGCTAGCACAATTAAATATCGAAAGCGCGATCGCGGTTACCAATAAAATTTCTAATGATTTAAAACAACAAATAAATCAAAATCAGGTCAATCTTTATATTACAGGAAAAGATGGCGCCATTGAATGGACACCAGCTGGAGGATTAGAAGCGAGGTTTAACAAATTCTAATGCCTGTTCCACCACTTCTGCCCCTACATGGGAACAAGATCCTTTCTCTGTCAGATATCGACGCCATGCTTTTGCCCCTGGCTGTCCATTAAATAAATGTAGCAAATGACGGGTAATGCTATTTAATTTAAGGCCAGAATTTACCCAAAAATCAATATAAGGCAACATCGCTGTAACGACTTCTTTCATGGTAGGAGGTGTCGCTTTTTCCCCATAAATATCTTGATCGACACTCGCGAATAAATAGGGATTATCATAGGCAGCGCGCCCAATCATGACAGCATCCACATGAGATAAATGTTCCTTAATTTCAGGAAGGGTTTTAATCCCGCCATTAATTTCAATAAATAAATGGGAAAACTCTTGCTTGAGATGATAAATGTCTTGGTAGCGTAGGGGGGGAACATTCCGATTTTCTTTAGGACTTAATCCCTGCAACCAAGCTTTACGGGCATGAATGGTAAAACGCTGACAACCAGCATTGGAGACAACCCGAACAAATTCAGCCATGTCTTCATAGCGATCGCGATCATCAATACCAATGCGATGCTTAACGGTAACCGGCAAATCGACTGCAGTTTGCATGGCTTCCACCACTTTTGCGACAGTTTCCGGTTCTGCCATTAGACAGGCGCCAAAATTGCCGCTTTTAACGCGATCGCTGGGACAACCAATGTTGAGGTTAATTTCATCATATCCCCAATCGGCAGCAATGCGAGCACATTCGGCAGCTTGTTCAGGATCGTCGCCCCCAATCTGTAAGGCAAGCGGATGTTCTTCTGGAGAGAACCCCAATAATTTTTCGCGATCGCCGTTAATAATAGCTGGAATCGTAATCATTTCCGTATAAAGCAATGTTTTACGTGTAATTTGACGCATAAAATAACGAAAATGGCGATCGGTACGATCCATCATAGGGGCAATACTCAAAGGATTCCCCATCTTAGTAGAAAAGGCTGGGGAAGAAACGGCATCAGCGAGAGTTACTTGATTGGAAACAGCCATAACTAAAATGAATTGCTTGAAGTAGATTCGCAGTAACGATCTTTATTTTGAACAGGAAACGTTTTAATCAAAATAACTAATCAACATTCTCGATTTTCATGGATAAAATAGACAAGGAATCATCAGGAAGTAAAAAAGTTATACCAATTCTCAAAAGTGGCTAGAGAGATACTGCATCACACATCTCTACAAACTGGGGTTAAGTTTCCAGTGACTTTTGATAAACGGTATTAAGAATCAATCATCAATATGTCAGAAATTGAAAATTTAAAACCCGTTAACAAAGAAGACGTCGTTCCCTATAATCCCTATTATCCAGGGGCGAAAAGAAGTTGGCTACCATTAGCCCTTAGCCTTTATCGACAAGGAAGATTGGAAGGACAACGGCCAATTGAAGGGGGAAAAGCGATTCCCTTTATTTCAACTTGGACCGTTTCCTCGTTGCCATTGGAACAAACTCGTTGCCGATTGCAATTTGATGGCAGTGCCGAACTCAGTTACGAAGTTGTCCTAAAAAATGAGGACTTTATTGGGTATCTCATCGACTTAATTAGAACTTACCAAAAAGAAGGCGTGGTTGATTTTCCCAAGGAATTTTATCGTCAGTTACTGAAAGTTTCAGTAAGTTAAACGCTAAAACTCTTCATAAGACGCGATCGCGCTTTCCAATTTTTGGATGGCTTCTCCCACATCCATATTGCCTAATTCACCGGAAGCCCGAGTCCGCACACTGAGACTATTTCCTTGGACTTCTTTGGCCCCAACAATAGCCATTACAGGAACTTTTTGCTTTTCAGCGTTGCGAATCAGTTTGCCTAAGCGTTCCCCACTCATATCAGCTTTAGCCCGAATACCAGCTTGTTGCATTTGATTGGCCACCTGCTGAACAAAGTCATACTGATCTTGACTCACTGGCAACAAACGGACTTGTTCAGGGGCTAACCATAAGGGAAAATCACCTGCATACTCTTCAATTAAAATGCCAATTAAGCGTTCTAGAGAACCAAATGGAGCCCGGTGAATCATGACCGGACGTTTTCTGGTGCCATCTTCGGCCATATAGGTTAAATCAAACCGTTCCGGCAGATTATAATCCACCTGTACTGTTCCCAATTGCCATTCTCGTTCCAAGACATCTTGGAAAATAAAATCGAGTTTCGGACCATAAAAGGCAGCTTCGCCAATGCCTTCAAAATAGTCCATTTCTAATTTTTGCACAGCCCGGCGAATGGCATTTTCGGATTTATTCCAAGCTTGTTCGGATCCAATATATTTATCCGATTCGGGATCTCGAAAACTCAATCGCGCCTTAAAGTTTTTCAGATGAAGACTCTGGAACACTGATAGAATCAGATCCACGACACTGAGGAATTCATCATCCAATTGTTCGGGAGTGACAAACAAGTGAGAATCATCAACGGTAAATCCTCTGACGCGAGTGAGTCCCCCTAATTCGCCAGACTGTTCATAGCGATAAACCGTTCCAAATTCCGCCAAACGAATGGGTAAATCCCGATAGGAGTGAAGTTCGTTTTTATAAATTTGGATGTGGAAAGGACAATTCATGGGCTTGAGAACAAACCCTTGTTCCTCAGCAGCGGCTTGTTCATTTTCCGCCATTAGGGGAAACATATCTTCCCGATAGTTCTGCCAATGCCCTGAAGTTTTAAATAAATCCACTCTCCCAATATGAGGCGTAACAACAGGAGAATAGCCTCGTTTCAATTGTTGATCCTTGAGAAAATCCTCTAAAAGCGTGCGCAACGTGGTTCCTTTCGGAGTCCAAAGGGGCAATCCCGGACCAACTGGATCGGTAAAGGTAAATAATCCCAATTCCTTGCCAAGACGACGATGATCCCGTCTCAGGGCTTCTTCCTTGCGCCGCTTATATTCTGCTAGTTGTTCCGGCGTTTCCCAAGCTGTTCCATAAATCCGTTGCAGTTGGGGATTATTTTCATCCCCTCGCCAGTAAGCCCCCGCCACACTTTCTACTTCAATTGCTTTGGGGTTTAATTCTCCTGTGCTTTCTACGTGAGGACCGGCACACAAATCCCACCATTGTTCTCCTAAATGATAAATACTGATGGGGCCCCCTTCAATATCATCGAGAATTTCTAGTTTATAGGGTTCTTGGAGTTCTTCAATCCGTCGTTTGGCTTCTTTTCGGCTAACCTCTTCCCGAATGAGGGGCAATTTTTGTTTAATAATTTTCACCATCTCTTTTTTGATGGCCTTTAAGTCTTCTTCAGTAAAGGGTTCCGGTTTATCAAAGTCGTAGTAGAATCCGTTTTCCGTCCAGGGGCCAATAGTGACGTGTGCTTCGGGAAAAAGACGCTGCACCGCCATTGCCATGACATGAGATGCTGTATGGCGAATACGCTTCAGTTTTTCCGATTCACTGGTTTTTGGCAGTTTAATCGGTTCGGATTTTTCCTGTGCTACGGGAGATTCTACACTAGACATTGCGGTTTTGGTTTTAGTTTACTGTAACGACGTTACTGTTTTGGCAGAATGAAAGCTTTTCCTTTGACTGCTGAAAAAGCATAGACAAAAGAGAGTAGCGGTTACATTTTAGCTTATGGCAAGGGAAAAATTAACTTGCTATTCTTATCAGGACTATTTTTTTTATTTGGGATTGAATTTTTTAACAAAGCTTTGGCTGGGCGAATAAGCGTTATCCTTTCAGCAGACGTGGTGGCGTATTTTGTCGGCCAATTGAATCGGTACTAATCTTGAAAGAACTGTAATAAAATCTCTTTGTGCATTAGGGCGCGATCGCGCTGAGATTGAATCTGATCTAGGCTCAATCCTTGACCATTAGCATAATGATTTAACCATGCTTTGCTAATCGCGTTCGAATCTTCCGGAATTTCAGAAACGTCCCACCCTGGCATTTCCAACTCTGTCATTAATTGTGTAATTTTGGGATCATAGCTAATGGCAAAACAGCGACATTCTTCCCCAGCAGCCATAATTAAACTGTGGTAGCGCATCCCAATTGCCATTTCTACACCTCGAAATAACGTTTTTAGGCGACTCGGAAATTCATCCTGAATCATCGCTTTGGGATCAGGCAATTGATTGGCAATTTCTTGTGCTAATAATTGATCTTGCGGTTGAAAGGGAACGAGTAAAATACAAGTTTCTGTTGCTTTTTGAAAGGAAATCAGGGCATTGGTAATAGCTTGAATTTTATTGCGAGTAAATTGCTTATGGTGACGTAGGGTAACGGCAACTCTAGGGGCAGGCAATTCCCATAAATGGGGAAATGTTTCGCTTTCTAATGCCCAGACGGGATCCGGTGCCAATAGGGGAGATAATCCCCACTGATTTAATAATTCTGCAGAAGCGCGATCGCGCACACTAATCCCCTCGCATCCCAACAAAGCTTTCCGGGTTAACCACTTAGAAAACGGCAAACGTAACGGCCCCACCCCTTGTGCCCAAGCTAACGTTTTTAGCCCTCGTTGTTGCGCAAGCGCCATTAACCCGCCATAATAAATCGGATTGCGGAAACTCGTGGCATCTTGCATTAAACTGCCGCCGCCCCAAATAAAATAGTCGGCTTGCTGAAGGACTTTTAAAAGGGAAAATGCTGACCGATTGGGAAATGCTGGTACCTGCAACGTTTCCTTAGTTTGTTGAGGGGTTGCCGATAGAACCAACGGTTGTACCTTTGGTGGCAACATTTGCAATAAACTCAACAAAAGCGCATCGTCTCCAACGTTATTTTGGCCATAATAACCGCAGAGAACAGCTTTTTTTGAAACTGACGTTTGTTGCATTTGAACGCTTCCCAATTCAAGTGAACGTTAAAATTTATTAAAATAGTCTAGTCAAGCCACAATGAGATCTATGCATGGACAAACTGACACTCTCTGGGACAAATTTTTAGAACCCATTGTTGGCAATTTGATTGATCAAGAAAAACTAAAACAATTCAAAGATAGCGTCAATTGGGAACAAGAGCGCGATCGTATTGCCGACCCTAACCTAGAATATCCCAATTATTACCAATCACAAAACTTTCACGGGGTTAAGAATGGGTATCTTAATCCGGATGTGGCCGTCACTTATGATGCCATTACGGCGTATGCTGTTCCACCCCATGAAACTTGGGTAAGAGAAGATGCCATTAAGATGGTTTCAGGAGAGCCGAAACGGATTTTAGATTTAGGCTGCGGCACGGGATCAACAACCGTTTTACTTCAAAAAACCTTTCCCAATGCCCAAATTATCGGGTTAGACTTATCCCCCTATATGTTGTTCATGGCCCAGCAAAAAGCCCAAGAGAAACAGCTTTCCATTCAATGGCGCCATGGCAAAGCAGAAGATACAGGATTAGCGGGAGAATCCTTTGATTTAGTTACGGCATCGCTTCTTTTCCATGAAACACCAGTGGATATCAGCAAAGCGATTCTGAGAGAGTCTTTTCGATTGCTCAAAGGCGGGGGCCAGTTTTTGCTTTTCGATGGCAATCAGGAAACTTTGCGCTTTGCCGAGTGGTTGACTAAGATTTTTGAAGAACCTTATATCCAAGACTATGTTCAAGGCAATGTTAATGCTTGGCTAGACAATACCGGGTTTGTTGAAATCGAAACCCATACCATTTGGGGATTGCATCAAGCGAGTCTCGGTAGAAAACCGCAACCGGTTTCCACTCCCAATGCGTCTGTCACAGTAGAAGAAAATAGCGAAGACATGCCAGCAGCGGCACCTGCTTAAACATGAGTTTAAAAGCGGTATTATTTGATTTTAACGGGGTAATTATTAACGACGAACCCATCCATAAAGCATTAATTGAAGAAATTTTATTAGGAGAAAATCTGCGTCCTAATGCCCAAGAACATAACGATGTTTGTTTAGGGCGTAGCGATCGCGCTTGTTTAGAAACCATTCTCTCCCGACGAGGGCGGGTTGTTACCAAAGAATATTTGGATAAACTACTCGCCAAAAAAGCCGATATGTATCGTAAAAGGCTGGAGAATGAAGAAACGTTCCCCATTTATGTTGGAATTGAAAACTTTATTCAGGAATTATGGTCAGCCGGTTTAATTTTAGGGTTAGTAACTGGTGCTCGCCGACATGATGTTGAATATATCTTAGAGCGCCTTAAAATTCGAGAAGCCTTTGTCGCGATCGTGACTAGCGATGACATTCAAAACAGTAAACCTGATCCCGAATGTTACTTAACGGCTGTTGAACAATTGAACCAACACTATCCAGATTTGAATTTAACCCCAGAACGATGTTTAGCCATTGAAGATACGCCAAGCGGCATTGAAGCGGCCAAACAGGCTCAAATGCAAGTGGTTGGGGTTGCCAATACCTATCCCTTGCATATGTTGCAACGACAAGCCAATTGGACAGTGGACTATCTCCAAGAATTAGAACTGGAACGGGTGAAGCAAGCGTTTTCAGATGTTAAGATGAGTAACTGATACGGGGAATTAGCTCAGTTGGTAGAGCGCTGCGATCGCACCGCAGAGGTCAGGGGTTCGAGTCCCCTATTCTCCACTTATGTTGTTGTACATTCACACATTATTTGTCGCTTGCCAGGGAGGACCCTCATTACTCGAAAAAAAGGAAATTCCCGCTTTAGTTGCAGAAGCTGGAAAGCTGCAAGAACTGAATCCAGGTACTTCCCGCGACTTTTTCCCCTCAGCAAGTCTTTTTCCAACTGCTCCGGTCATACTTTGCGTGATCTTTTTACAGAACAAGCCATAAGTGTTCGTTCTTGGGCGGCGCGGTTGCATTCTTTTGCTAACTTGGTATTCAGATTTGGAATTTCGGGCGTATTATTCCCATTACTCATAACGTTAGTTTTGAAACAGACGTTGGAAATTTATTCCTGACTTATTCCCGAACCGCTGTACATATAACTATCTCCAATCATAGGGCTTAACCCTCACTTCCGCCCAGTTTCTCAAATTCCTACCTTTAAGATAGAACGGTAAAGGAAAACTTGAGAAGAAATCATGACCCAACAGTGGAATAATTTACTGACTCATCAGGGAGTATGGGAGGGATCGTTTACTCGTCTATCGCCACAAGGAGAAATTCTAGAGGATACTCCACTCCTAGCGTTGTTTCTTTGCAAGCATTAAATGAACAACAAACTGTTCGCCAAACGATTGAAAAATTTTCAGCCTTCAGTAATGAACAGATGAGTCAAGAGACAATAGCGTATCAGAGCTTGAACCGCAATACTCTCATTTTTGAAAATGGGGCATTTTCAGTGGGTTCCGGCCAATTTGCACCTTTTACTGAATTTGGGGCAGAATTGGGGTTTATTGAGCGCGATCGGCGTTTGCGATTGGTTCCGCTTTACAATCAAGACAGTGAACTTGAAACAATTACCCTCATTCGAGAATCCCGTCAGGGAATAATGACGCCATCTTCTCCTCCCGTGAGCATAGAGCAATTATTAGGAGAATGGTACGGAAAAGCAATTACGTTATATCCCGACTTAAGCCCCTGTCAGACTTATGCAACTCAACTCAATATTGAGCGAGAGGGAAATATTCTCAACCAAACTCTGAAAACGCAAACATGGGAATTCACCTCTTCTGCCAAAATTGACAATAATTGTCTCGTTTTTGAACAAGGCGCCCATACAGTACAAGTTTTATTATTGCCCGGCGGGGCTTCTTGTACTGCTCCCCGACAGATCAAAAATCGCCAGCCATTTTTCCTAGAAGCCGGATGGTTAATTGATGCCAACCGCCGTCAACGCTTAATGCGTCGCTACGATGAACGGGGAACTTGGGTGAGTTTAACGTTGATTGTCGAGGAAAAAACGGATAATATTAAGTAATATTACAAATATGCCATTATGCTGTTGTAACAGCTTGACAGTATTAGAAAATATCGCTAAAGTAAGAAACTAATACCCGGGTAAAACCAAAATGAATGATATGTCAGATAAGCAAAAAGTTACGCTTTATCTCCCACCAGATGTTCACCGTCAATTAAAGATCCAAGCCGCTACCGGCGGTGAATCGATGTCAGGCTTGGTTGAACAAGCAGTAGTGTTTTATCTCAATCACTCGGATGTGGTTGAAGAAACACAACAACAAAGACAAGGACAAACCTATCGTCTTTACGAGTGCCCACAATGCGAAAGTTCATTAAGGATCGAGAATGGCGAGCTAACTGCTCTCCAGGCTCAATCATCAGTTAACACGGAAGAACTTGCCACCGAACAAGTGAGTCAACAGGTCAATGCCGACCGCTCCGACTCCCAAGATCAGGAACAATTAGTTCCCTGCTAAGTAAACCCTAAACCGAGATGGTTGCTCATCAAGGCTAGGACTGCACTAAGGATAAGGTGAAAGCCATGCGCGAAGAGCTCAGTGTTTTAATTAAAGCTCAATATCCTCTCATTTATCTCGTTACTCCAGAGGAGGAGCGAGCTGAGCAAGCAATTGCCGATATTGTGGACGAAGCAAACTCCCGGTCTGTCTATGTTTGGACAGTAACCCATGGCATTAGGGAGTATGGAAACTCAGAGCAGACGCCTCAGCGCAACACAGTCTCGCCAGAGGCAGCTATCGAATGGGTAGTCCGGCAAAAAGAAGCAGGGATCTATATCTTCAAAGATTTACATCCGTTTATCGATTCTCCTGCAACAACGCGATGGCTAAGGGATGCAATTGCGAGTTTCAAGGGGACAGACAAAATTATCATTGTCATGTCGCCGGTGCAGCAAGTTCCCGTGGAACTGGAAAAAGAAGTGGTGGTTCTCGACTATCCCTTACCGACTTTAGCGGAATTAGATGAGGTTCTAACTAAGCAGTTGGAAAAAACAAACCAACGTCATATTAACCCCAATATCCGAGAAAAACTGTTAAAAGCAACTCTCGGTTTAACCCGCGACGAAGCTGAAAAAGTATTCCGTAAAGTGTATGTTACCTCTGGGCGTTTTTCTGAAGCAGAGGTAGGTGTGGTTCTCTCAGAGAAGAAACAGCTGATTCGTCGCAATGGGATTCTAGAATTTCTAGAAGAAGACACCACTATTGATCATATTGGGGGCTTAGGAGAACTGAAAAAATGGTTAAGGTCACGCTCAGAAGCCTTTACCGAAAAAGCTAGAGAATATGGTCTTCCTCAACCCAAAGGAATGTTAATTTTAGGGGTTCCTGGTTGTGGAAAATCCTTAACGGCGAAAACAACTGCCCGTTTGTGGGGACTGCCGCTGTTAAGGCTGGATATGGGCCGCATTTATGACGGTTCGACCGTTGGCCGGTCGGAAGCTAACTTACGCAATGCACTCAAAACTGCCGAGTCAGTTTCCCCTGCTATTTTGTTTATTGATGAATTGGATAAAGCGTTCTCTGGCAGTGCCGGTTCGTCAGACTCAGATGGGGGAACCTCAAGTCGGATTTTTGGGTCCTTCCTGACCTGGATGCAAGAAAAAGAATCTCCCGTATTTGTGATGGCAACTGCCAATCGAGTTGAACGTTTGCCAGGGGAATTCCTACGGAAAGGACGGTTTGATGAAATCTTTTTCGTGGATTTACCCAATACACAAGAGCGGGGAGATATCTTCCGCATCCACCTCCAACGGCGCCGTTCCGATATTTCTCGCTTCGATATCGAACAATTGGCAAAATTATCAGAAGGTTTTTCCGGGGCAGAGATTGAGGAAGCATTAATCGCTGCAATGTATGATGCTTTCGCTCAAGATCGAGAGTTTACGCAACTTGATATTATTGCGGCTCTCAAGTCAACTCTCCCTCTGTCCCAAACGATGACAGAGCAGGTCAACGCACTACGGGAATGGGCGCACCAGCGCGCAAGACCTGCATCATCCTCCATCGCGGAATATCAGCGATTGGAGTTCTAACAGACTTTCTCTCCTGGCAGCAACAGGAGGAAAGGCTAGCAACTCTGCTAGCAGTTCAAATCAAATAGATCGTAAACTATCTTAACGTAGTACGATCGCGTGTGTCAAAACCGCTTAAACTCAACTGTCTCTATCTATTTAGGAGGAAATTACTATGTCTCACTTTAGCACTCTCCGTACCAAAATCAGCGATGCCGAAGTTCTCAAATCTTCCTTAAGCGACCTGGGTCTCAATGTAAAAACCAATGCCGATGTGCGCGGTTACAATGGTCAGCGCCTCCGTGCTGACATCGTTGCAGAACTCGAAGGAGAATACGATTTAGGTTGGTCCAAAAACAGCGACGGCACCTATGATCTCATCGCTGATCTCTGGGGCGTTGCTAAAAAGCACAATCAAACCGAGTTGATCAACTCGATCAACCAAAAATATGCAGTTAACAAAACCCTATCTGAAGCTAAGCAACGCGGCTTAGAAAATGCCAACGTTCAGTTAGTGGTTCAATAGGATTCTCTTAACTTAGGATAGGCGTTCGGTAAGAACGTCTCTACCAAGCGTTCCCAAGCTACAACGGGTTAACCATTTTGGTTGACCCTTTTTTTTTATGAAACAGATTTGGTTAATTGGCGGAACCAGCGAAAGTACCCTCATTGCCGAAAAATTACTGGCGCAGGGAAAGCATTGCCTAGTGACAGTAACTACCCAAGCCGCGATCGCGCTTTACCCAGAGTCTGATTTGATTACGGTGAAAGTTGGGAAACTGTCGCCCACAGCCATGGCAGAGTTGATCCAAAATGAGGGGATTGGGAAAATTATCGATGCCTCTCATCCCTACGCTAGAGAAATTTCCGAGAGCGCGATCGCGCTGTCACAACAATTCGATCTGCCCTATCTGCGCTACGAACGTCCTGGGATTGCTCAGCCAGATCATAAACACCTGATTGAATTAGATAGTTTCGATACACTGGTTCAAGGCACTTATTTGCATCAACAGCGCGTTCTCCTTACCGTGGGCTACAAAGCCCTTCCTTACTTTCAACCTTGGCACCAGCAAGCTGTTTTATTTGCTCGTATTTTACCCACAATGGCGTCTCTGGAAAATGCTTTTGCTGCCGGATTTTCTCACAAACAATTGATTGCTCTGCGTCCACCGGTTAGTTACGAATTAGAAAAAGCCCTGTGTCAACAGTGGAACATTTCTTTAATTGTCAGCAAAGCATCCGGTCAAGCTGGGGGAGAAGACACGAAACAAGCAGTTGCCCAAGCCCTAAACATTCCATTAATTGTCATTGGCCGGCCTCAGGTTGCCTACCCCAAAAAAACTAGTAAACTAGAAGATGTAGTGAACTTTTGTCATCAAAATGGCTGACCCATTGACTGCTCAAATCAGCGATCGGATTTGCCAACACATGAACCAAGATCATAGTGACGCTGTTTTGCTTTATGCCCAAACTTTTGGCAATACCCCCCAAGCTGAGTCAGCGACCTTAAATTCCGTGGATAGCGAAGGGATGAACCTTTCGGCAACTGTTGAAGGAAATCAAGTTCCGTTGCGCATCACCTTTAACCATTCCCTTCGAGATTCGGAAGATGCCCATTATACGCTCATTGATATGCTCAAACAAGCTAAAACGATCATTAATAATGACTAAGGAATGAGGGTCAAAACTAGTTCCAGACGGTTTCTGCCGTTACCTTGTGATGATGGGCAGCATCGGAATGCTTGGTTAACTTCATTTGTAGGGAAAAAATTTGTTTTCCATCCCAGGAGTAGGCGGCCATCGGGTATTCAATGACCCCCTTGTGGAGAGGAACTTGACAACAAAATGTTCCATCGGCATCAGTTTGAACCTGCTGTTGCCCAACAATTACCGTTGCTTGGGGTTCCGTGGAACCGGAAATCATAACTTGCGTATCTCCCACTAGGGTTAATTCTGGGGCAATCTCTTGCCAGATATCCGTCCCCTGACTAAGGGTTTCCCCTGGTGAAGCTTGGCGACCTCCTGCACCAGAGGGAAAAACATCATAATTGGTTGAGGAAGTCGGCGGCATGGAACCATAAAAGGAACCGGCTAGCCGCTCCCCCTCCAAGGGATCGGACATTTCAAAAATTTCCTCGTAAATGGGCTCGTTATATTCTGCGGAACGTCGCCTCTTTTGTTCAGAATTTCTCGGTTCTGGTAAAGTGATTTCTTCTTCGGGAAGACTCGCTAACTGTTCTTCCCAATTTAGTTCAATAAAGTGATCCTCGATCCAATCCGACGGATAAACTGGCGGTGTATGGACAGCTTCCGAACGGGCTAACATTAACCAGGTGCCGTCAGCACAGCGGTAGCCAATTTCACAAAGATAATCGCGATCGCTGATGGGAAGGGGAACATACCATTCTCTGGCAAGTTCATCAATTAAATATTCTTTGACCCGGTGCGGGGTTTGAGTATCCAAATTTACCTCAGTGACATCATAGAGACGCAACAACAGTTGTTGGCCCCCCTGACGGCGCAATTCCTCTTTATGTTCATTGGGCACATCCCAGTAAACATAACTCCATTCGGGATCGCGAGGCATCATGACAATCCGGCTTTTCCCATAACCTCCTGTCAAATCAGGCAATCCTTCATCCACAAGCGCCAACTCATCATCCTCACTCATGGAGCTTTCGCCGGTCCCCAATTCAAATTTGGTCGCCTCCATCGTTTCTTGAGTCTCTAAGGTAACCGCTGGCGAACCTGATTGTTGAGTTTGCCTTTCAATATTGAGAATTGCTTCCAGCAACTGAGATTTTCGCATTCGACTGTAACGGAAGATATTATACTCGCTGGCTACCTTCCGTAGTTGGCGCAATGTCATTTCTTCTAGAGGGGGACGTGCTTTTGCCATGGGGTTTGAGTTTCAAATTCAGGACGACAAGACCAGGGATCACCATATTTATAGTTTTAGCAAATTAGAACTGGCCAAGGTCAAGGGGAGCCTCTACAAGTTTTCGGTCATTCACGAGTTCATCCCCACTATGGGGATCATTTTGTCACAAATCCATAACATTAGCGATTCCAAAATTTCAATTAACCCATAAAAAAGTTGGGCTTCCTTGCGTCCACCCAACGGATAAGCAACGATGTCTTATTTAAGACTCGGCAAAAACGCGAGTAGCCGCCGCAACTCCTGCGCCGGGGGTCATGGTTTCATGGCCAAGTTCTCGCAAGACTTCTTCTAAAGCACTAATCACTGTTAATACATCCCGTTCACTGACAAAGCCCAAGTGACCAATGCGGAAAATCTTGCCTTTGAGTTGATTTTGTCCCCCAGCTAAGGAAATATCAAATTGCTTTTTCATCACAGAACGCACTTTTTCTGCTTCCACCGTCGTTGGGGCAACTGCGGTTACGGCCCGACTGGCAGCGTCATTCCCGGCTAATAAGGGCAATCCCAACGCTTGTACTGCTTCCCGAGTGGCTTTGGTGTTGCGTTCATGACGAGCAAAGATATTTTCCAAGCCCTCTTCTCGCATCATGTTTAGGGCAACTTTTAAGCCATACATGAGATTAATGGGTGGGGTATAGGGGGTGCTATTTTTAGCCGTTGAATTCCGATAAGCGCCGAGGTCAAAGTAGAATTTCGGCAATTTAGCGGTTTCGTAAGCTTGCCATGCTTTTTCGCTTACGGCAATAAACCCTAAACCCGGGGGAATCATATAGCCTTTCTGAGAACCGGAGGCCACCACATCTAATCCCCAATCGTCGATGGGAAGATTCACAGCACCAAGACTGGTGACAGCATCAACGATAATTAATGCTTCGCCATGATTTTTAACGTGGCGATTAATGGTTTCTAAGTCGTTGAGGATGCCGGTGGACGTTTCAGAATGGGTAATAATAACAGCTTTGATTTCTTTATTGGTATCGGCTTCCAATTTTTCACGGAACACTTTCGGATCAAGAGGTTCTCCCCATGCGGCGTTGATACGTTCCGTTTGTAAGCCAAAAGCGTCGCTCATATCAGCCCAGCGTTCTGCAAATTTCCCATTGCATCCCACGAGAACGCGATCGCCGGGACTTAGAAAATTGATAATGCCGGCTTCCATTGCCCCAGTGCCGCTGGCAGTGACGGTTAAAACATCTTGTTGCGTCTGATGCAACCATTTTAAGTTTTCGTTGATCTCGCCGATAATTTCGCTAAATTCGGGGCTGCGATGACCTATGGGATGTTGGGCTTGGGCGAGCAGAACTTTTTCCGGAACCGGCGTCGGTCCAGGAATCATTAGCAGATTTTTGTTTTCCATAGGGTCTCCTTGATCTCTATCAATAGGTGCCAATCCTCCCTTCCCTGACCAGTTTCAGTTTTTAGTGTCTTGAGTTAGAGAGAGCGCCTTCTTAAACGAAAGGCGGCAACTCTAACCGTTGGTTGCAGATTAGGTTTTCTTAAACAAAAGGCCCCTCTTGCAACCGTTGGTCAAAACGCGATCAAGATATTCGGTTGGAGTTAGCGTGTTATATTATCTCACCTTATCGACAAATGTTGCAGGGTTGCCGTTAAGAGTGAGGAGAAGAAAATTCATCGGGATTATTGTTGTTCGGCGCAGGATTCAATGACCAACGGTATTCGATGGGATAATTCGTTTGATTGCATATGGATTCAATATGTTTTTGCTGAGCTTGGGCTTTGCGCAAGGTAACGATGAGTTGCTGCGTTTGCTGACGTAAATTGGGGTTTTGGTCAGTTGCAGTGATGGTTTGTCGTTCTAATAGTTGTAACAGCAACTCGTAATGGATATGAGAAGGGAGAGGTAACGGTAGCATAACCAGATTTAGCAGTAGGCGAACAAATCAATGATCCAAACAGGGGGATTTTTATCCATTATATAGGGACGCGATCGCGCTGGCTGGATCGCTGTGAACTAATAATGATTCGCCAATTAAGACGGCATCGGCACCTGCTTGTTGGACAATTTTTAAATTTTCGGGGGTATGCAATCCGGATTCGCTCACAATTGTGATGTTTTTGGCTTGCAATTGTTCCCGACGTTGATTAATGAGATGTGCTGTGGTTTGCAAATCTACCGAAAAGTCTTCTAAGTTGCGATTATTAATGCCGATGAGGCTAATGCCATCAACGGCAAGGGCGCGATCGAGTTCTTCTAACGTATGCACTTCCACCAGAGGCGTTATGCCCAAGCTATTAATAATTTTCATAAAATAGTTTAAGTCTTGATCACTCAAAATCGCAGCAATGAGTAAAATGGCATCTGCCCCTATCAACCGGGCTTGATAAATTTGGTAAGGATAAATAATAAATTCCTTGCACAATACCGGTAAATCAACAGCTTCTCTGGCTAATCCTAAGTTCTCAAAGCTGCCCTCAAAAAAAGCGGCATCCGTTAACACTGATAAACAGCTTGCCCCAGCTTCTTGATAAGTTTTTGCCAACGCAACCGGATCAAAATCGTCTCGAATTACCCCTTTACTCGGGGAAGCTTTTTTAATTTCGGCAATGAGGGCAGGATGACGTTTTTCCTGTTGCAATGCTGTTAAGAAATCTCTTGCTGGCGGGGCATTTTCCCGCACTTGTTTTCCTAACTTGAGAAAGGGCAATTTTTCCCGTTCCCGATCCACTTCCTTCTCTTTTTGCCAGACAATTTTTTCTAAAATGTTCTGGGGTTCATCATCGGGAAAGGCAACTTGGTACTGAACAGTATTGACATTAACGGCTGGATTGGGAGGTCGTCTTCTAATTTTCATTACAGATTCTCAAATTGCTAAAGTTACAGCAACTGGATTGCCTTGCTTATATAACAAAGCAAAAATGGGGATAGAAGAGTCTATGCCCCATTCTAAAAATACTTAAGCCTTAACTTCCGCGCGTTTGAAGGCTTCATCCAGTACTTCCGAGAGGGTGGGGTGAGTATGAACATTAAACGCTAAATCTTGTACCGGTTGCCCAGACGCGATCGCGTTGGCAGCTTCTTGAATTAAATCAGAGGCATGCATGCCAATAATATGCGCCCCTAATAATTCTCCGGTATCTTCACGATAAATTACTTTTGCCAGGCCATCGCTTTCCCCTTCGGCTAAGGCTTTAGAATTCGCTCTAAAATAAGTCCGAACGGATTTGATCTTGAATCCTTCTTCTTGGGCTAACTCTTTGGCGGCGTCTTCTGTTAACCCCACATAGCTAATTTCAGGATGAGTAAACGCTGCTGCAGGAATGGCGCGATAATTCACCACATGGTCATCGCCGCAGATATTTTCTACCGCAGAGATGCCTTGCGCCGAAGCAGTGTGGGCTAACATCATTTTGCCTGTGGCATCGCCAATGGCCCATAAATTGGGGACCGGTTCACCATTGGCTAACACTTGCAAATGGTCGTTAGTGGGAATATAACCGCGACGGTCTGTTTCAACGCCAATATTATCCAAGCCGATATTTTTCGTTGCTGGAATCCGCCCAGTTGCCACCAAGGCAGCATCCACTTCCAACACTTCTGTTACTTCTTTGGTGTTGGCATCTGCTAGTTCAATCACCACTGGCGACCCTGGAGTTACACTTTTTGCCATAACCCCCACATGGGTTTCAATATCGCGAGGTTTGATTAAAACCCGTTCCGCCATCTTGGCAATATCGCGATCGAAGCCGGGCATGAGATTATCTAAGGCTTCAATCATGCTAATTTCTGAACCGAGGGCGGAATAAATATCCGAAAATTCCAAGCCGATGTAACCGCTTCCGATAATGGCAATCCAATCAGGAATCCAGCTTAATTTGAGGGCATCATCGCTGGTATAGACAGTTTTCCCATCGATTTGAATGCCAGGGGGGACAAACGGCGCTGAACCAGGAGAAAGAATAATATCGCGTCCGGTAATCGTCTTTTCCCCTTCCTCGCTGAGAACGCTAACTTTTTGCGGGGCAACAATTTTTCCCCAGCCATTGATAGTATCGACTTTCAGGCGATCAAGGCTATTGCTCATATCGCCTCGGATTTTTTCCGCTAGGCTTTGGGCATGATTGGCAATTGTGGCGCGATCGAAATTGACGTTGCCCACCTGAATTCCTAAATCGTTTAAGTGATCGGCGTTTTGGAGTTCTCTTACCCGTCCTGAGGCAGCGAGTAGGGCTTTCGAGGGAACGCAGCCCCGATTAACACAAGTTCCCCCCATTTCTTTGGCTTCAATGATAGCTGTTTTTAATCCCCGTTTGACAGCATGAAGGGCTGCGCCATGTCCACCGACACCTGCACCAACGATGATGAGATCATAATCGAATTCCGCCACTGCGTCTTCCTCCTTCTTTATCTTGCTAGTCGAATTCTTATCTTAACGGATTATGATCCCATCCCAAAGCAGCGATAGCGGTCGTTAATCCCAACCGCTAATGCTTTGTTGTTTTAACTTTCCAACATCCCATACAGAACATAATGCAAAATCCCATCGGCCTCCATATATTCCAACTCATCAGCGGTATCAATCCGCAAGGTTAGATCAGCGGCAATCGTCTTGCCATCCTCGCGGGTGAATTGACCCTGCACAGCCATCTGAGGCGTAATTCCCCGCTTCAGTCCAGTAATGCTGACCTGTTCCTTGCCAGTCAAACCTAGGGACTCAGCAGAGTTTCCTTCAGTAAATTGCAACGGCAGAACCCCCATGCCCACTAAATTAGCGCGATGGATCCGTTCAAAACTGGCGGCGATTACGGCTCGGACGCCAAGGAGTCGCGTGCCCTTAGCAGCCCAGTCGCGGGAGGAACCAGTGCCGTATTCCTTACCTGCGATGACCACTAGCGGTATTCCCTCATCGATGTAGCGCATAGCGGCATCATAAACGGACAACACTTCGCCAGAGGGGATGTGACGCGTCCAGCCCCCTGTTCTATCTGGCGTCATTTTGTTTTGAATGCGGATATTGCCAAAGGTACCGCGCATCATCACTTCATGATTGCCCCGGCGCGATCCAAAGGAGTTGAATTGCTCTTTGGGCACCCCATTTGCCTTCAAATATTGTCCGGCTGGCATATCTTCGGGAATCGCCCCCGCTGGTGAAATATGGTCGGTGGTAATACTATCCCCCAGCAGTGCCAAAATGCGAGCATTGTCAATATTGCCGGGAGCACCTGGTTTTTCCGCAGGCATATTGTCGAAATAGGGGGGATGCTGGATATAGGTAGAGTTTTCATCCCAGGGATAGGTCAAGCTGCCAGCCACATCAAAGCTGTTCCATTCCGCATCGCCGGTAAACACATCACTATATCGCTTCTGGAACATCTCCGGTGTAATCGAGTCTCGAATTAAATTTTGAATATCGTGTTGGCTAGGCCAGATTTCGCGCAAATAGACGGGATTGCCCTGCTTATCCCATCCCAGGGGCTCGTTATGCAAATCGGTGCGGACTGTTCCAGCCAAGGCATAGGCCACTACTAGCATAGGCGAGGCTAGATAATTGGATTTGACTTGCGGATGAATTCGTCCCTCAAAATTGCGATTCCCGGATAACACACCTGCCACGTTGAGATCCTGGACATCAATGGCATTGGCAATTGGTTCATACAGGGGGCCTGAATTGCCAATACAGGTGGTGCAACCGTAGCCAACCAAGTTAAACCCAAGCGCATCCAGATCCTCCTGCAAGTTGGCCTGTTCCAGATAATCGCTAACAACTTGCGATCCTGGGGCAAGTGAGGTTTTCACCCAAGGCTTGGCAGTGAGTCCACGGTGACGCGCATTGCGTGCCAGCAATCCTGCCCCTAGCATAACCGCCGGGTTGGAAGTATTGGTACAGCTTGTGATCGCGGCAATTACCACATCCCCATCGCTAAGAGAATAGTTTTCTCCTGCCACTGGCTGTTGGCGCAGGGTTTCGATGCCGGAAGTTTCGGTGTAGTTGCCGGGAACCTTGTCCAGAGTCACGCGATCTTGCGGGCGCTTCGGTCCGGCCAGGGAGGGGCTCACCTTACTCAAATCCAGTTCCAGATAATGGCTGAATACTGGTTCTACCGTGCCTTCGCCAGCCCACAAGCCTTGACGTTTCGCATAATCTTCCACGAGTGCGATTTGGTCAGCATCGCGTCCTGTAAAGCGCAGGTAGTTTAAAGTTTCCTCATCAATGGGGAAGAAACCGCAAGTTGCGCCATATTCAGGAGACATATTGGCAATAGTGGCGCGATCGGCCAAGGTTAGGTTTTTCAGCCCATCCCCATAGAATTCGACAAATTTCCCGACAACGCCAAATTCCCGCAAAATCTGAGTAACAGTCAGCACTAAATCAGTGGCAGTAGCCCCTTCGGGGAGAGCGCCAGTTAGCTTAAACCCAACCACTTCCGGAAGCTTCATGGAATAGGGCTGGCCAAGCATAGCCGCTTCGGCCTCAATTCCCCCAACTCCCCAACCGAGAATCGCTAGTCCGTTGATCATGGTAGTGTGGGAATCAGTACCGACCAAGGTATCGGGATAGGCCCAAGTTTCCCCATTCTCCGTTGTTTCTGTCCAAACCACCTGCCCGAGATATTCGAGATTGACCTGATGGCAAATTCCTGTGCCAGGGGGAACAACACGGAAATTATTGAATGCTTCTTGTCCCCAGCGCAGGAAACGGTAACGCTCGCGGTTACGCTCAAATTCCGTTTTAACATTGGTGTCGAAGGCACTGGCAGCAGCATAGGCATCAACCATCACCGAATGGTCAATGACCAAATCTACCGGGCGCAACGGATTGATTTGCTTTGGGTTGCCGCCTAGATCCACCATGGCATCACGCATAGCTGCTAAATCGACAATCGCTGGCACACCGGTAAAATCCTGCATCAGTACTCGGGCCGGACGATAGGCAATGTCTTGATCAACACGACGCTTTTCCAGCCAAGTTTTAAAAGCATAAATATTATCATCTGTAACTGATTCGCCATCATAATGGCGCAGTAAATTTTCCAGCAATACTTTCAGCGTCCGTGGCAAGCGTGAAATATCTCCCAATCCCTGTTCGGCAGCCTTATCCAGGCTGGTGTAGCGATATTTGATGCCGTTATGGGTAAAAGTTGCGGTGGTGAAAGCAAATGCGGACATAATCGGAAATCTATAGAATTCAACTAGCCTAAAAGTGACATGAAGATTCTAACAATTTCTGAGAGTGCAAGAAGGTTATGGGGAACTTCCACAATCATCAAGCGCTGTCCCCAGTATAAATGTAAAGATATATGTCAATATGTTAATATATCCTTGACATTGCTTCAGAAAGTTCAGCTTTAACATCCATGGCTTTTTTTAACATCACAGAACCAATCATTCGTCGCAAACAAACAGCTCTTGATTTACAAGACCTCTGCGGTTTACTCAAAATTAATATCGAAGTTGGCAATAATCAGTTATTTTCCCGATTTTATACCAGAATCGATCAAGCACTTCTCTTATGGAGCGGGGTTGCTTTTATCATTTTTACAACAGCACAATTTTTCCCTGTTAGTTGGATTACACAGGCTTATTTCTGGTCAATTTTGACTCTGATTGCAATTGGGGCTATGATTATTCTTACTCGTTTCTGGACAAAAGTGGAACAACTTTCCTGGGTAATCTACTTATGGGGAAGTTTAATGCTGTTTAGTTTAACCCTCACGAATCTCGGAATTTTTGGCGGTTGGGGAATTATCTTGATGAATCTGTGTTCTTTGTGGCTGGGAAGTTGTGCTGTTGGTTATTTCTTAACTGGGCTAGGCTTAAAATCCCGTCTTTTTATACTTATGGGAGCAATTCATTTAGTAACCATTGCTATCCTGCCCATGATTCCAGGTTGGCAGTTTTTAACCACTGGTTTAGTCATTGCTGGCAGTTTGGTCTTATTATCAGAACTGCAATGGGATATGCGCGAAGCAATCACCTCACCCGTTTTATCGGAAGCGGAACAGACATTTAATTGGCAACAACGCCAACAGCGGCAAGGGGAATAAAATTGTACAAGTTTTCTTGCTAAGCAATTATTCTGAGTTAAATATAAAGTTTTCTGTAGTAAAGGTTACATTATTAACTGAGATTTTTTATCCTAGAAATATAAGAAAAGTTGAGATGAAGTTAGCTGTCACTATCAGTTGTTTTGCTGTTTGGGCTGAGAATTCTCTTCTGAAGGAGAACGGCGTCAGGAAGAGATAGGATAGCTGACTGATGCAATTACACCTTTGAATCCTAAGTTAGGAAAAAAGGAGTTGGATGAGAGTTATGGGTTTGGGGTTTTTGCCGTTTCCCCCAATTTGCAACTTTGAAGGGAGTGCGAAACCGCTCATCAGAACAGCCTAACAAAGTTGACCTACTTGGGAACAATAAGTTAAACAACGAACTCCCACCAACTCCTCTTATTTCAGAATTACTCCTTGCCAAAATCCCACTGAGGAGAATTGGCAGGGAGATTTCTTATGGAGAAAGCTTCTTAAAAATTCTATCAGTTTTAGTCGCCATAATAAAGTCATTGCGATGCAATCCTTTAATGGTGTGAGTCCACCATTGAACGGTTACTTTCCCCCACTCTACAATCAAAGTGGGGTGATGTCCTTCTTGTTCCGCTATTTCTCCAATCTGCTGGGCTAAATAAAGTGCCTGTTTAAAGTTGGGCAACTTGTAGCTCCGTTCTAAGTAAGGAATTTGATTGTCCCTGACAAGATGCCAATCCGGAATTTGAGGTTGATACTGAGCAATTTCTTCCTCACTGACAGGAGAAACATTCCCTTGACAGGGAAGGCAAGTTTGTTGCGATAAAGCTTCCATATGCAAAGGCTCGCACTGATTTCAACAAAATTTATTTCACCGATCGCGTCAAGGGGGGCGTAGTTTGCAACAACGTATCTAGGGCATTATTGCTGGAATAGTAGGTAATGATGGTTGGCGGAACTGTCAGGGTTAAAACCGCGATCGCGGTCCCCGCAATACTCGCCCAACTGTAAGTTTTGAGTTGAGAAGACCTGCCAGGCAAACTACTACTACTAGAATCCATAGAGAAATAATGAGTTAAAGAAACGAACGAAACAACACTGGAGACGCTTTTCATGCAACTAGTCTCCACTTTTTATTGTACTTATTTTCCAGCAAGCAATGGTGTGGTAAACAACACTCCTAGCTTTGAAGAAAGTTACCGGCTAGAATAAGCCTGCACGGGCTCTTTAATCCAACGAATGTAAAGATGTTTAAACAGAGAACGCAAGACGCGTGGGGCGCCAAAGTCGATAGGGTGAAGTTGGTCGGAAAGTTTCCAATTGTTAATCTGGAAAGAGGTCGGTGTTTCTAGAGGGAACAACATTTCATCCAAATTCGGGCAAAGCCCTTGGCGAATCGAGGCAGCAATGGTGGGAACTTGTTGGGGAGGAACATTGAGAATTTCGGTGAGGGCGCGATCGAGGGCAAAGACATTGCCGGAGGCCCCAAGCAATCCCAAACTCCGAGGTTCACCGGCACTGGGGCCGTTGCCTTCATGGCCGATAATTCCGTCAATTAGCGTTAAATCCGGCGCGATCGCGTTGGCTGTTTCTACCAGCATATTGCCAAAGCGATTGCTATCTTTCCCAGCTTCCATATGCCACCAGGCTTTCATTTTCCCCGGAACACAGCCAAACAAATTTTTAACACCCAATGTCAGCGTCAGTTGACTGTGAGATTTTACCTTGGGTAGATTAATTACCGCATCTGCCGACATCGCTTCTTTAGATAGCCGAAGATGATTAAATTCTTCGCTAGCCGTTTGATAGCGTTTCCCCTGAAATTCAACAATGGGGATTTGCAAAGCCTCTACCATGGGTAAATAGCCATTGGCTTTTGCCACCCCATGGGCGCTGCCAAAGGCCGGACTATCGCCAATAAAAGGGTTGCCCCCGGCTTCTTTAACAAGTTTGGCAACACAAGCTACTATTTCCGAGCGAGTAATGCATTCTTTCGCGGGGCAAGATCCGGTGAGAAAATTCGGTTTTAATAAAACATTGGCCCCTGGTTCAACAAAAGCTTCTATTCCTCCCAGGGGCGACAAGACGTTTTTGATTGATTCTTCTAATTGCGGAGACTGATAGGATTGGGCGGCAATGAGGCTAACAGAGGGTGAATTCATGGTTTTTTGATGATTGAATTGGTGTCCCGTTGAACAAGGGAGAGGGGAAAAATTGCTGAGTTGCCCTCTCCTCCAGTTCAGCTGTTAAGCAAAACGACGGCGAATGATCGGTTGAATAAGTAATAAAATGACGATATCAAAGGCTAATAACGCCAGTAAGCTAGCACCAAACGAGAGGTTTAGCCAGGAAGTTTCCAAGACGGTACTGTTGAACGTCCATTCGGGATTAATGTAAATATAGCGAATGGGTTCAATGGCGTAGGTTAAAGGATTGACGCTGGCAACCGCTTTTAAAAACTCGGCCATGAAGTTTAAGGGGGCTAGGGCAGTGCTGGCAAAAAGCAAGGGAAGATTGGTCACAAAAATTACTGCAATGAGTTCCACGTGGCCTGGTAAGGCAAAGGCTAAGCCTAAGCTCAGGGCTGTCACACCCGCCACAATTAAAAAGACAATGAGCGCGATCGCGCCTAACCCGGCTAAGCTAGGCAATCCGGCGCCAATAAAGGCGCTTAATCCCACAATCGCTGCCGTTTGGATAAAACTGAGGCTAACAATGTAAATCGTAGAGGCAGCCACAATGGAAAAGCGGGAACTCAACGGGGCAACCAAAAGGCGATTGAGAAAGCCGAACTCGCGATCGAACATCACTGGCAGTCCCGCATTCAATGCCCCGGAAAAAGCAGTAAACACAATGATGCCAGGGGCAAGAAACTGGCTGTAGCCGATTCCTTCCCCTAACAACCCTTCTGGGGCATACTGGAATAAAGCGCCAAATAGAAGCAACCACATCAAGGGTTGAACAATGCCGGCAATCAGTGTGGAAGGGCGGCGTTGTAGCTGAATAAACAGACGTTTGGTTAAAGCGCCGGTTTCTTGGATAAATTCGCCAACGGGATTGTCAGGGATAGTCTGTTGGCTTTCAATGACAGAATTGGGGGATAAAGGACTCAGACTTTGACTCATAATGGTGTTCTCCTAACTCGTTATTAACTCCCTTTCATGGCTTGTTTTTTCTCAGCTTTGAGATCGCGGCTGCCGGCAGCCGCCATTTCCGCATCCATTAAAGTGCGTCCGGTCGCCGCTAAATACACATCATCGAGACTGGGACGAGACTGGGAAATGCCAAAGGTGGGCAATCCCAACTCAGAAAGGGTCTGTTCAATTGGACCAATGGGATTGCTTTGCGGTTGTACGACCAAGTTCAGAGAATTGCCCTGGGCAGGGTTAACAATGACTTCTCTGACAAAATCCAAGGTTGAGAGATGGGCTTTCGCTTTTTCCGCTTCTTCGGCAGGGGTAAATTCACGAATGCGAAGGGTCACGCGATCGCCGCCCAAGCGGTCTTTTAATTCATTGGGCGTCCCGCTGGCAATGACTTTGCCTTGATCAATAATGGCCACGCGATCCGCTAGGGCATCCACTTCTTCGAGATAATGGCTGGTAATCAGAACGGTTGTTCCGGCATCTCGCAATTTTCGCAAGAAATCCCAGACGACAAAGCGACTTTCAATATCTAACCCAACAGTTGGTTCATCTAATACCAATACCTCCGGTTGGTGAAGCAATCCAGCAGCGAGATCCAGACGTTTCTTTAATCCCCCGGAATAAGTGCCGGTTTTTTGATCGCCGTAGTCTTCTAAGCCCAATAAGTTCAGAAGTTGGTCAATCCGTTCCTTAGCTGCTTGCTTGGGCAAATGATATAAACTGGCTTGTAATTGGAGTAATTCTCGTCCGGTAAGAACTTTATCCAACGCCACTTCTTGGGCAACATATCCCAGTTTGCGCCGCGCTGCTTTCGGTTGTTCGATACTCGATACCCCACCCACTTCCACACGCCCGCCATCAGGTTTGGTCAATGTACATAAACAGCGGATAGTAGTGGTTTTTCCTGCGGCATTGGGGCCTAATAATCCAAAAATTTCGCCGGGTTGAACATCTAAGGTAACGTCTTTAACTGCTACTACCTCACCATAAGATTTTTGCAAATTTTCAATGGAAACAGCAGGTGTCATAAAAGTTGCCTATTATTATTCTATACAAATGTTAAGCTTCTTTGCTTTCATTGTATAAGCAATTTCTCGCTGCTGTGAGGCAGAATATTGTTCCGTGATAGCAATACCTGGCGTTGCTGGTTCCCATCCTCGGAAATGATTGCCGTTATATCAAATGGTCAATATTTGCTACAGATCTTTTTTGGGAAAGGGGAGACAAGGTGACAAAGAGACAAGGCGAAGGATGCCTCATGTGTCCCATCAATTAATCGATTTCATTTAGAACCCCTGATCCAAAGATCAAAAAAGGAGCCTCAGTTCAACCCAAAGCTCCTTGCTTTTTAATACCCCCAAGGGAATTCGAATCCCTGTCTCCTCCGTGAAAGGGAGGTGTCCTAGGCCTCTAGACGATGGGGGCTCAACTTTCAATCCTTTGCTAAGGTAACTTAGGTTTTCGGGACTGTCAACTTTTTTTGAAATCAATCTGAATTTTATCTTGATTGAGAGTTAGAGGGACCCACGACGCAGTTTTGACAACTGTTTCTGGGCTTTGGGATCTAGAGCGTTCACTAAAAAACGCCCTTGGGATTTCTGGCGCGATCGCTGCTTGCTTCTGGTTTTACGTTTGGCGAAATTAACGTCATTTTCCAGTTGACGAGCAGAACGCCATTCCGCCCCATAACCGGAAACGGTTAATTGTTGCGCCCTGTCCGAGGTAGCTACAATTAGACGTTGCTGCAATTGTTTTCCTTTACGAAAATTATGGGCACAGCATTTTTCAATATAGGTATCTGCTGTTTCCCCATAAGCGGTGTAATAAACTGACAGATAGTCAGTCGGGGCTTCATGAAATTTAGGACTCGCTTGTAGGTGGGCATCAAATACAATTTGAGTTTGATAGCCCTTACTTGCGGAATAGTTAATCAACGTATCCACAAGTCTATCGCGAGCGGCTTCCAAATCGCGATCGCGCAGGGACTTTAGCTCGTGCCAAGCCCCGATTATGTTATAACCGTCAACTAAAAGAATCAAGGGAGCATAGGAGAAAGACATTGTTCTGCATTACATTCATTGCTAGAAGGACATATTGATGGGAAATACTCATCGTATATCAACAATGATAATCTGAACGGCATTGAGCTGTCTCTATCTTAGTGGTTGATATGATGGAGGACGGATTGTTTTTAGAAAAGGAATAGCGCTATGACTCGTCGTTGTCAATTAACAGGAAAGAAAGCAAACAATGCCTTTGCCATTTCTCACTCCCATCGCCGAACCAAAAAGCTGCAGAACGTCAACTTGCAAACCAAGCGTGTCTGGTGGCCGGAAGGCAATCGTTGGGTAAAACTAACCCTTTCTACAAAAGCCATTAAAACCCTAAATAAAAAAGGAGTACAAAAAATGGCCAGCGAAATGGGGATTGACCTTAATAAGGCATAAAATCATACATTACCGATGATCAACGGTTAGAACAGGCGCCTTCCGTCTGTGAAGGCGTAATCTCTAACCTGCTTCTTGTTTTGAAATATTCTGACAAGGGGCGGGTTATTTTAATTATTTAGATTTAACAAACCTTGATCCCTTTAATATGCCATGGACTTAAACACCATTTTGCGCTTACTGGTAACAATTTCTTGTTTCTCTTTAATTGTGCGAGTGATTGTTTCCCGCAATCATTGGGGATGGCTAGGAGTTGCCATAGGAATTTTAGCGGTAATGGGAGTTGCCTTATATTGGATTCCCGAACAAGCTGGAATTATTGGCGGGATTTTATGGTTCATTTTGATTCTAATTCCGCTAATTGGGCTGCGGCAAGTTAATCGGTTTGTTTACCAAGAGCAGTTTCAAAAAGCGCGAAGACTCGCTTCGATTTTATCCTGGCTGCATCCGACAGATGGGTGGCGAGAAAAACCTCAATTTTTAAAGGTATTAGAACTAACAAAAAAAGGCGAAATCGAAACCGCAAAAAGACAACTAGCCCCCTACATTCGCTCATCTCAGCATAGCTTTGATTATACGGCAAAAGCGCTGCAGTTCCGTCTAAAATCCCGTTGGAAAGCGTGTTTGCATTGGCTGCAAACCGATATTCCCCATGCGTTGCTATGGCAAAATCCGACATTGGTTACTGTTTATTTGCGAGCTTTAGGAGAAATTGGCGATATCAATGGTCTAATTTGGACTGTGAAATCCCATCAAAGCCAAATTCAACGTTTAGGGGATTCAATTGTTATTAACTTGGCTCGCTTGTATGTGTTTGCTTTTTCAGGACAAGTGCAGGAAGTACAAAAACTTTTCACCTCAACGTTAACCATTTATCCCCAAAATGTACAAACGTTTTGGCTGGCAACGGCAGAAATGGCTGCTGGCAATCAGCAAAAAGGTTATCATTTATTATTAACAATTCAAGAAAAAGATGTTAGTTTAGAGACCGCGATCGCGCAACGAGTTTCCCAACCCATTCCGCAAGCCGATGAAAATTTAACCATTGAATCGCAACGAATTCTTCATACAATTAAGCAAGATTTACAACAAGAAATCAACTATGGAAGTGCCATTAGTATTGCACCGACTAAGGCTTATTTAACATATAGTTTAATGGCGGCTAATCTTCTTGTATTTTTCCTGGAAATGCAACAAGGAGGCACACAAAATTTAGAAACACTTTATCGCTTAGGGGCAGCGGTTCCTGGGGAGATTTTTTCCGGAGAACCTTGGCGTATTTTAACGGCAAATTTCCTTCACTATGGCTATATTCATATTGGCAGCAATCTTTTAGGCCTATGGATACTGGGTCCCTATGTAGAATTTTTTTTAGGCGGGATTCGTTATTTAATCGTTTATTTTGTTAGCGGTATGGGGGCCATTTCGTTATTTGCTGTCTTTGCCATATTTCTGGGACAAGGAAATGAACTGTTGGTTGGCGCTTCCGCAGCGATTATGGGATTAATGGGGGCAACATTTATGATTTTATGGCGAGGATGGCGTCAGGAACAATCAAAAATTGCACAAGAACGTTTACAATTAGTTGCTTTAATTATCAGCTTGCAGATCCTATTTGATGTCAGCCTTGCTAAGGTAAGTTTTTTAGGCCATTTTGCGGGTTTGATTTTCGGTATATTATCGACATTTATTATATTATTAATTAACAAAAATAAAAATAAAATTGAAATAATTAATAATCGTTAAAATAGACTTAAAATACGAATAACTAATGACCAATGACAAATTAATTGAACTAAGAAATCGTTTACGAGTCGGACAACAGCCTCTAGCAGATTGGAATGGCGGAAAATTAGCTGTTTCTGCTGTTCCTGGCGCCGGCAAGTCAACCGGAATGGCAATTGGTGCCGCGATCGCGATCGTACGACAGTCTCTTAACCCGAAACGGCAGTTAATTGTCGTTACCTTTACCCGTTCGGCAGCAGCGAGTATTAAAACCAAAATTAGCGGCTACTTAAAAGAATTGGGATATCCTTCAGGGGGCTTTACGATTCACACGCTACACGGACTCGCCCTGAATATTGCGTCTCGCTATCCCAATTTATCAGGACTCGATCCCGAAACAACGACTTTAGTCAGTCCCAACCAAAATCATCGTTTAATTAAAGATACTGTTGAACAATGGATTAGCCGTTATCCCCAGTATTACAAAACCCTACTCCAAGGCGTTTCCTTTGATGGAGAGGAAACAGAACGCTTACGCCGCCAGTCTGTTTTGCAAACGGAAGTATTACCGAAGTTAACCCGAACGGCGGTTCAAGAAGCCAAAAGTTCCGGTTTATCGCCAGAAACTTTGTGGGAACTGAGTTGGCAAAGCAAAGACGAATACAATATTTTAGCCATTACTGCCGGATTATATGAAATTTATGGCCATATCGCGCGATCGCGCCGTTTAATCGACTACGACGATATGATTTTGGGGGCATTGCGTGTTTTAGAGGTTCCCAGCGTTGCCCAGCAGTTGCAAGAACAAACCTATGGGGTATTTGAAGACGAAGCCCAAGACTCGACGCCGCTACAAGGAAAACTGTTAGAAATTCTTGCTAGCTGCCCTAACAATTCTGACACCCCACCGAATCTTGTGCGAGTGGGGGATCCTAACCAAGCGATCAATTCTACCTTTACCCCAGCTGATCCCCTTTATTTCCGGGATTTTTGTGAAACCTGCCAAAGCGAAAACCGTCTAGCAGAAATGGATCAAGCGGGACGCAGCAGTCCGATTATTATTGAAGTTGCCAACTATTTTCTCCGTTGGGGGAATCAAAATCATCCGCAAGAAGTTCCTTTTCGGGTACAAGATATCCATACTGTGTCTGCTGATGATCCGCAACCGGATGCCAATCCGCAGCCCACCGGAAAAGGGTTCGAAATTCATACGCCGATTGATATTCATCAAACCGTGCAATGGATGGGAAATCGGTTACAAAAGCTGCTCACCGATAATCCCGATCATAATGCTGCAATTTTAGTCCGCAACAACCGTCAAGGCAACTTTCTTGCCCAGGCTTTAAACGATCTGCAGCACGACCATCATATTCCCGTTTACGAAGTCAGCCAAAGTGAACGTTCCTCTCACATTCCCACAGAAATTTTAAGGCTGCTTCAATTTTTGAGTCGTCCCCATTCCCCTGAATACACCAAAGCTACCCTAGAAGTTTTAACCCAACGCAATTTAATTCCCAAACAAGACTTAAATGCCTTAGCTACCTATCCTGAACAATTTCTTTATCCCAGTCCTTTAGATCTGCCTCAAAGCAAGTCAGTGCAAAAAGCCGGTCACTATTGCCGCAGTCTCCTCAAAGCCCGTTTAGAACTTCCCACCTATCAACTGATTTCCTTTCTGGGACTAACCCTTAACTATAGCAGTTCCGAACTGGCAACGGTTCATAAATTAGCCGGACGTGTGCGTCAAGAGACACAAGGGCGCAGTTCCCTGATGCAAATTATTGAAACCCTCAGTGAAATCGTCAATTCAGAACGATTTGAAGGCATTGAAGAAGATAGCGATGACCAATATGTCAAACGCGGGCAAGTCACGATTATTACCATGCACAAAGCCAAAGGCTTGGATTGGGATTATGTGTTTTTGCCCTTTCTCCACCAAGATAATCTCCCCGGTCAACATCGGGTGCCTACTCCGAGTAAATTTTTAGGGGATTTTACTTTATCGGAAGTCGCGCGATCGCAGATTCGCAATGTGGTTCATAGCCAGTATCAACAACAGCCAATCACCTTAACGCAACCCGCTCAAGCCTGGGAAAAAGCTGGAGAACTGCAAACGGCAGAAGAGTATCGTCTATTTTATGTGGCAATGACTCGGGCAAAGCGCTTACTTTGGTTATCCGCTGCCGAAAATGCCCCGTTTCGCTGGAATCAATTCAATCTCAAAGGGGCAAATTCCCTGCAAAAGAAAGATGCGTCTCCATTTCTGCCGGCGCTAGAGAAACAGTTTCCTGAGGCGAGTTCTGGGTAATTGTTGTCAGTAACTAAAAGCGCGATCGCGTCAGAGAAAATTCTTAATGCTATGGTCAATTACAAGCTTTCAATAAAATCGCGAATGCCATCCAAAAGCAACTGCGTTGCAAGGATTACTAAGATCATTCCCATCAAACGCTCTAAAGCGCGTGCTCCGCGTTTACCAATGAAGCTCAGCAAATAAGGTGAAACAATCAACAGAACAGTTGTTGCTAGCCAAGCTAGGATAAGGGCAATGCTCCACTCCAGAAGCCGTTCCGGTTGATTGGAACTCAGCAGAAGAAGCACGGCTATGGCAGAGGGCCCGGCAATTAAAGGAACTGCCAAGGGTACAATAAACGGATCTTCAATCTCGGCTTCAGCCTGCGGCGAAGGGGTGGGATTGGGAAAAATCATCCGCAAGGAAATTAAAAACAGCAAGATGCCACCCGCGAGATTTAGAGAAGATTGAGTGAGACCGAGGAACATCAGGATTCTATTGCCAGCAAATAGAAAGCCCAGCAATACCAATAAGGCGATCAGCAATTCCCGAATCATGACCAACACCCGGCGACTTTTATCGAGATTGGAGAGCACGGCATTGAAAACCGGTGCATTGCCGATGGGATCCATAATCAGAAAGATTGTTACGGCAGCTGAGGCAATATCATTCCAGTTCAAGGCTTGACTCCTCGACTGACGGTTTTATCTATTTTTTGATTTTAATTGTAGAAATAGATACTGATACCAATCCTCAAAATGGGAGTATCGCGATCGCGCTAACGAGCAACTTCAACAAAATTGCCTGCATCTTATCGCGCCAATGTACGATGGGAATGGGATCGCCTTGTTCCTTTCCGGCTAAAGAGGCGGTATTTTCCAGCAACTCTCGCAACTTTTGGCAGCATAATTAATCAATCAAAAATAACCCATGATTTAAGGTTAAGTTTGGTACGCCATTTGCCAAAAATCTTTTTCCAACCTGGCAATTTTCACAAAAGCAGATTCTGCTTGATGAGCTGTGTCTTCATCCACTGCAGAAAGGGCTTGATCCGCTTGTTTTTCCAATTGTTTGACATACTCGGTAAAGTCAGCATTGCCCCAACGTTGCGCAAATTCATTATAAGGAGCAACCATTTCTCCCGGTTTTTGCCAGGCTTGATTATATGCGAATTCAATTGCCCAAATGACAGTGGCTTGCACAGGATAAGCCATTTCTCCAACTTGCTGCATATACTCACAATACGCCTGACAGGTTTGCTGTTTGGAGGTATTTAAATCTAGATCGCGCTCTTTGGCTTTGGTTTGAAACCAGTTTAGTTCATCTTTGATAGCACTGAGGCCTCCCAATAAAACATCAAAATGTTTTACCGGGGCATGAGTTAAAACCGTTGCTAATAAACGGGTAAATTCCACAACAAACAGGTAATCTTGAACTAACCAGGTATTGAACTGTTGCGGTTTAATTTGTCCGGATTGACACTCTTTTAGAAAGGGATGAATAATCGCTTGTTCCCAAGTTTCGGTATGCCGTTGAATCAGTTGCTGACAAGTAATGCTCATTGCTTTGCGAAGCGTAAACGTTATTTCTAGGATAGGAAATCATTGGGGAATACTGATGAGGCAGTGAAAGGAAAGCGCGATCGCTGACTAACTTTAATAGGCAGTTCTCGCAACTGCCTATATTTCTATTGGTTGCATTACAAAATTAAATCAATTGAACTCCTTATTCCCCAGACCGTATTACCCTCTGAAACTCATCCGAACAGCGGCGATAAAGTTTGCCTGAGTCGCTTCAAAAAGCAAAATCCCCTCATATTTGAGGGGAAACGATGATTACTCTGCTAATTCCAATTGGTCAATCCGCAACCAGACCCCTGGAGTTGCGACATAAAACTTGACAAACGCATAATTGCCTTCTGTTTCCAGAATTTCTCCCTTACTTTCAAATAAATAAGAAGGGAAGCGATTATCACTAGCCATCGCTTCTAAACTATTTTCCAGTTTTTCTCGAACTACGTGTACTAGCGCACCTTTTTTAACTTTTCCTGCCATAATTTCTAATAATCTGAAGGAATAACGATTAAACATTGCAACAATTCTTTAACTTATTGTGCCATATTTGTTGTTAATCAATGGCCAAAGTTAGGATGATTCTATATCGATTGTTTTCAAAAATGTCTAAGTACTAACACTTATTAATCATTAAAGCAGAAACTGACCTTTCTCCCCTTGCAAAGGAAACTAAAAATTCAATTGTGCTAAAATTAGCTCGCTTTGAGGTTAAGCTTTCCCTGAATCGAAGCAATCAGAGAAAATATTGCACAGGGATGAGGAAAAAATAATCTCAACAAGATATTATTTTTAGCTGATCATTAAATCTAAGGGATAGACCCCAAGTTCCCTTAACGAGATTTACCGCAGTCGCTAAGGAGGTTTTATGCGTGCAGTGCTGATGGCTGGAGGGTCGGGAACCAGATTACGGCCCCTAACTTGTGATATGCCCAAACCCATGGTACCGGTGCTAAACCGTCCCATGGCAGAACACATCATCAATCTACTCAAACGGCACAATATTCGGGAAATTATTGCCACTTTACATTATCTTCCCGATGTCATGAGGGACTATTTTGGCGATGGTAGCGAATTCGGCGTCCAAATGAAGTATGCGGTGGAAGAAGAACAACCCCTGGGCACCGCAGGTTGTGTTAAAAATGTCGAAGAATTGCTGGACGATACATTTTTAGTCATTAGCGGGGACAGCATGACTGACTTTGATCTGTCTTCTGCCATTGAGTTTCATAAACAAAAACAATCAAAAGCAACCCTTGTCTTAGCCAGAGTTCCCAATCCAGTTGAATTTGGCGTCGTCATTACCGATAAAGATTATCGCATTCAACGCTTTTTAGAAAAACCCTCAAGCAGTGAAATTTTCTCCGACACTGTTAATACCGGTACTTATATCCTGGAACCGGAAGTTTTAGAGTATTTACCGCAAAATGAAGAATGCGACTTTTCCAAAGATTTATTTCCTTTGCTTCTAGAACGTGGGGAACCTATGTATGGCTACGTTGCAGACAATTATTGGTGTGATGTTGGCCATTTAGAAGCTTATCGAAACTCGCAATACGAAGCGCTTCAGGGAAAAGTTGAGATGGAATTCGCCTACCCGGAACAATCCGAGGGCGTATGGGTAGGAGAAAATACCATGATTGATCCTAGTGCCAACATTGAACCCCCTGTGATCATTGGAAGCAACTGTCGCATTGGTGCACGGGTAAACATTGAAGCGGGAACTGTCATTGGGGATAACGTCACCATTGGGGCAGAAGCAGACTTAAAATCGCCGATTATTTGGAATGGGGTTATTATCGGCGAACAGGCACATATCTGGGCTTGTTCCATTTCTCGGGGCGTGAGAGTGGATCGCGGCGCCCACATTCATGAAGGGGTAACTCTTGGGGCTTTATGTACAGTTGGGGAAGAAGCCCAAATCAGTCAAGGCGTCAGAGTCTGGCCTAGTAAGCAAATCGAGTCAGGCGCCACCTTAAACATTAACCTGATTTGGGGCAATATGGCGCAACGTAATTTATTCGGACAGCAAGGGGTAACTGGCATTGCCAATATTGATATTACCCCGGAATTTGCTGTCAAGCTGGGCGCCACTTATGGCTCAACGCTCAAACCCGGTTCCACAGTTAGTATTTCTCGGGATCAACGGAGTGTTTCCCGAATGGTAACTCGCTCCTTAGTTTCAGGATTAATGTCGGCAGGTGTCAATGTCCAAAACTTAGAAGCAACGGCATTGCCGATTACGCGAACGGTCATTCCCACCTTGGGCGTGGCAGGCGGCATTCATGTGCGGTTGCATCACAGCCGCCATGATCATTTACTGATTGAATTTGTTAATGAACAAGGCATTAATATTTCCAAAGCCAAAGAGAAAAAAATTGAAGGAGCTTACTTTAAAGAAGATTTGCGACGGGTTCAAATTCCCGATATTGGACAAGTTTTCTATCCAAGTCAGATATTAGATGTTTATAGTCGCAGTTTCGAAACTTATCTGAATGTAGAGGCAGTTAACAATAGTCGAGCTAAAGTTGTTATTGACTATGCCTATGCTGTTTCCGGGGCCGTTTTGCCTCGCTTATTAGGTAAATTTGGCTGTGATGCAGTGGTTTTAAATGCCAGTTTGAGTCAAACCGCTTTATCGGGTGAAGAACGAGAAACCCTGCTCAATGAACTCGGTCAAGTAGTGGAAGCCCTCAAAGCCAATATGGGCGTACAAGTAGCCGCCAATGGGGAACAGCTGATCCTGGTTGATGAAGCCGGGTTGCCGATTCGCGGGGAAATCCTAACGGCATTGATGGTAAACATGATGATAACAGCTCATCCTCGCAGTACGGTTGTGGTACCGGTTCATGCCTCTAGTGCTGTGGAACAAATTGTTCGCCGCCATGATGGTAAAGTGGTTCGTACCAAGGCGAGTCCCACCGCATTGATGGAAGCGGCGCAAGAAGACCCCAATGCGGTATTAGGGGGCAGCGGCGAAACCGGCTTTATCTTTCCGCAATTGCATCCAGGGTTTGATGCGATGTTCTGCATTGCTAAATTGATTGAAATGTTGACAGTGCAGGAACGTTCCCTTGCTGAAATTCGCACGGAATTGCCTCGGGTTTGCTATAAATCTTATACCATGCGCTGTCCTTGGACAGTGAAAGGTGCTTTGATGCGCTATATGGTGGAAACTCACCCTGCGGATCAATTGGAATTGGTTGATGGGGTCAAAGTGAAAGATGAACAAAGTGATAATTGGGTGCTGGTGTTGCCAGATGCTGGTGAACCGCTGGTTCATATTTTTGCCAATGGCAATGATCGCGAGTGGGTTGATAATACCCTGCGCGAATATCGGCAATGGGTACAAAACTTTATTGATAAGGAACAGGGCGTAGAAGCTGTCAATGCCTCTTAGTTCCTTGATTCCCCCTCTTATTGTCCCAGAGGGGGAAATTAATTCTGTTGCTAAGCAAATACCTCACTGCTGAAAAAATGATTCATCCACTTCATAGCCCAACATTTGACTAAAGGAAATAATCCGGCCATAGCCGGAAATCTGTTCCTGTTGGAACCAATCATACAGGACAAACACCTTTCTCATAACAAAAATTTCTAAGGCCTCCGGGTTAAACTTAATGCCCTCAGCGCGACTAAACTGATGGGGAACCAACATGGCGGTATAACGAGCCAATTCCCCGTTGCGCCAGTCCAGAAAGAAAACAAACCAGGGATAAACCGTATCAAGCCGTAAAAACCAAAGGCGAATTTCAGGAATTTCCGACCATTCGCGGGGATCGCTGGGATCGCGCGGATAATCAAACTCAAACTGAAATTGCTGCTCGTAGTCAGTTAGGTTGTCGCTGCTTAAAATTGGGTCCAATTCCGTTTGAACAGGTGATAAATCTAAGCGATCAATGCTATCTTGAGTTAACTTAATGGTTATGGTCATTGTTATCCAACGGTTGGTGTCGTGAACTACTATATTAGGACAAGACTGCGTACAACACTTAAAGCAAGAGGCGGTATGGAGTTAAAACACAATTGGTTAATTTCGCTATTGGCTTGTGCCGGCATGTGGAGCATCAATCTGCCGGCATCGGCACAAGCCCTCCTTCCACACACCTTGGAACCCGACTTGGAAAATCTGGAACAGCAAGGATTGAATTTAGCTCAAGATGCGGCCCAGTTGGTGCGGTTTCAGCAGTATGATGCTGCCTTAGCCCGGGCAAAAGTCGCGACGCAACTTGCACCGGATGCCTATCAACCCTGGTTTATTTTAGGCAGTTTGCAGGCAAGAAATGAAAACCCGGAACAAGCGATTGCTGCGCTTAAAAAAGCCCGCGACAGAGCGTCCAAAGAGGCTGACGTTCTATTTACCTTAGGATCGGCCTATTTCCAGAAAGGAAATTACACCCAGGCAGTTAAGGAAATCAAAGCCGGATTAGACTTAAAGCCGAAATCGCCCGAAGCTTTGTTTGATCTCGGCAATGCTTATTTCAAACTGAGTGAATACGATCGCGCGATCGCGTCCTATGAAAAAGCCTTGAATCTAGAAGAGGGATTTTGGCCCGCCATTAATAATATTGGTTTAATTCAATATGAACAGGGAAACGTGGAACAAGCCCTTTCCAAATGGCGAACAGCAGCGGAAATTGCAGATAATGCCACAGAACCGCAACTCGCGATCGCGGTGGCCCTTTATCAACAGGGAAAGCAAAGTCAAGCCCTCTCTTTAGGCAAAGCGGCCTTACGCTCAGACAGTCGGTATGCTAACCTCGAATTCTTAGAAGAAAACCTCTGGGGAGAAACATTGCTCTCAGATACAGCGGAGTTTTTTGCTTCTCCTGTCATGGAAGCAACACTCAGCCGTTTACAAATCAGCCCACCTGATTCAGAGTAAAGACAGTCTCTCCAAACGCGGCAGGTACTAGCAATGGCAAAACAATTAAATTTTATCGGCGGTAATCAAATCATCCCCACATCTCTCCATACGGAGATGGAACAGTCCTATCTGGAATATGCCATGAGTGTGATTGTGGGACGCGCGCTTCCAGATGTGCGGGATGGCTTAAAGCCCGTCCATCGACGGATTTTGTATGCCATGCATGAGTTGGGGTTAACTCCGGATCGGCCCTTTCGCAAATGTGCTCGTGTGGTGGGAGATGTGCTTGGGAAATATCATCCCCATGGCGATCAAGCAGTGTATGATGCCCTGGTGCGCATGGTGCAAGAATTTGCCTCTCGGTATCCTTTGTTAGCGGGCCATGGCAATTTTGGCTCTTTGGACAATGATCCCCCCGCTGCCATGCGTTATACGGAAACCCGTCTTGCTCCCCTTGCCACGGATGCCCTCTTAAGCAATATCGGCGAGGCGACAGTCGATTTTGTGGGAAACTTTGACAATTCCCAACAAGAACCGGTGGTCTTGCCGGCGCAACTGCCATTGCTACTACTCAATGGCTGTTCTGGGATTGCTGTGGGGATGGCAACCAATATTCCCCCTCACAATTTAGGGGAAGTGGTGGATGGGTTGATTGCCCTGATTGATAAGCCTGATTTGCCTGATGAAAAGCTTTGGGAATTGATTCCGGCACCCGATTTTCCCACTGGGGGCGAAATTATTGATCAACAAGGGATTCGAGAAGCCTATCGCACGGGACGAGGGACCATTCGAGTCCGGGGTGTAGTGAAAGTTGAACATCTCAATCTCGGGAAACGAAAACGCCATCGCCCGGCCTTGGTGGTCACGGAATTTCCCTATCAAGTCAATAAAGCCACTTGGATCGAAAAAGTCGCAGAACTGGTGAATGCCGGACGCATTGAAGGCATTGCCGATATCCGGGATGAAAGCGATCGCGCTGGGGTGCGCGTGGTCATTGAACTGAAGCGGGAGGCCACCCCAGATACGGTCTTAGGCCAACTGTATCATCAAACGTCATTGCAATCCAATTTTGGCGCCATTCTGCTGGCATTGGTGGATAATACTCCCTGTCAGCTGTCGTTGCGGAATTTATTAGAAAATTTCCTCCGCTTCCGAGAAGAAACCCTCACCCGACAATACTCTCATCAGTTAGACGTCGCCAGAAAACGCCTCCATGTTGCTGAAGGATTGCTGACTGCCATTAACCATCTCGATACCATTATTGATATCCTCCGCAATGCCTCCGATGGAAGTACTGCCAAAGCTCAATTGCAGGTACAACTGGATCTCAGCGAAGAACAGGGAGATTCCATTTTAGCCATGCCTATGCGCCGTTTAACAGGATTAGAACGGCAAAAGCTAGAAGCCGAAGTGAATGATTTACGAACAGAAATTGCGCAACTGGAAAACTTATTGGAAAATCGCCATGAGTTGCTCAAAGCGCTGAAAAAAGAACTGCGATCGCTGAAAAAGCGTTATGGCAATGAAAGACGCACCCGTTTGGTTACCGAAACCAATGCCGCTGCGGAAAAGCCGGACCAAGTTGAGAAAAAGCCTGCTTCTTCAGGCAAAGCGGTAGCGGATACCCCATCGGAGTCGGCGTTAATAGAAATTACCCATCAGGGCAATGTTTATTGGTGTGAACAGCCAACAGAGGAAAAAAGCGGCAAAAATAAAGATTTTGTGGTGTTTCGGAGTCAACTCTCCCATCCGCAATCCTTAATCGCCATTACCGATTTCGGAAAAGCCTATACTGTCAAATCTGACAGCATTCCGCCGGTGTATCAACAAAAAACCTCCCTAACGAAAGTTTTACAGGGCATTTCCAGTAAAAGTGAAGAAACGCCGATTCATTATTGTCGTCTTCCCCAACGGGATGTGGTTCTGCTCAGTGAAAAAGGACGCCTGAAACGGGTGGCGGCATCCGATTTAGCAACAATTGGCAATCGAGGGTTAAGTTTAATTAAATTAAAAGAGCGCGATCGCGTGGCGGATTCCTGTTTAACCGAACCCGGGGAAGAATTATTGATTGCAACTTCTGGGGGGCGGATTTTACGCTTTACCGTAAACGATTGGCAGATTCCGCAAATGAGTCGAACGGCCCAGGGCAATTTAGCGACCCGCTTCCGTCAACAGGAACAGCCTGTGGGTTGTGTCTCTCTTTCTCCTGAAGACTCCGTTCTCATTATGTCGCAACTGGGATATGCCAAACGCATTCCCGTTAATGCAATCAGACGAGGGAATCGGGGCAATATTGGCACCCAAGCGTTACAATTTATCAAGAGCCGCGATCGCCTAGCAAGAATGGTAGCTGCCGAACCGGAACATGGGAAGGTGAAGATATTAACCAATCAAAAACGAGTCTTATCTCTAAATCTCCAAGAGGTTCCCTTTTGGGGCAAAGATGGGGTCGGCGATTGCGTCGTTAAATTAAAAGCCGAAGAACAAATCACGGAACTCATTCCCGGTTTCCAGGGATAATTGTTCACTGCTGATTTTTATCTTGATAGCCCATGCCATTGGCTTCGGCATACCGTTCCATAAAGCGCATAAATCGGTCCCAGTGATCTTGTTGTTCAATGACAAACGAACATTCCACCCGTTGCAATTCATTGCCTTCGGGCCCCCCATAAATAAATCGCAATGAATCAGGTTCCACTGAAATTTTTCCTTCCGAATCGGTTAAATTAAGTGCCTTGGAAAATTTTTGGCGAAAACTATTAAACCGTTCTAAGGCTTCTAGCTGTTCAAAAATCATCAGAACATTTTGCACTCCTGTCGATTTTTCGCGGCGTAAACGAACATCGCTTACTTGTTCAGGAATTCCTTCAAAAAACTCAATGGTGGGAATTGATGCAGACATAACCTATTAACCTTTTAAACGAAAATTAAGAGGGAAAACTGAAAACATAACTCATAATAAAATGAATTGTTTGCCAGTTTTCCCTGATTTAATAATCAATAATTCTGCCTTAGTTACAAGTGAAAAGCTTAAGTAAAAACTTACTCGCCATCTTGAATTTTAATTAGTAAAAATCCCCAAGCTAAACCAACTAAGGTTAAGGTAAATGATAAAACAGTTCCATTAAAAATTAAGGTATCGCCAGTCATAAGTCTCCCTTTTAAATTGATGAATGGTCTTATACAATCTGCTCTTTATAATGATAGTATAGTTTTGTAGGTTCTGGAAAATACTTGCTTATGCCGCCCCGCTGGCCCCGTCAACCCACTCGCAAAGACCCAGCCTATCGACGACTGGAAGACCGGATGAATTTTGCTCTCCATGTGGCTGTTTTTGCCCTCATCAATTCCGGTGTGTGGTTTTTCAAAGAACTGAATCACGCTGGCTGGCAATGGCCGATTTGGCTAACATTAAGCTGGTTAACCGGATTATTGCTACATTTGGTATATATTAGCGCGATTGCGGACTACGGAAACAATCCCAAAAATTCTGATGGCTAATTTAAACCCAACCCGAGAAATTGAAGCGCTTGCTGCGGAAATTGGCGATAAAATCTACATTGATGTCGCCAAATGGCATCTCTATCTTTCTGATGCTCATCTCCACACGACAGTTGCGGAACAAGTTTATCCCTTCCTAGAAAATAAAAGTCTCAGTGAGGGGCAAGTTCAAGATATTCTCAAACAAATTTCTGTGAAACTGGGGGGAGGACGCACACAACTTCCGTTATTTGAGTTGCTCCCAGATAATGCACTGCAGGATTTAATGGAAATTTTAGAAGAGTATCAAAAACAACTTTAATGTTTTGATTAGCTAATTTTGGGCAACGAGATGTTTATCATTAACAATCCATCAATTGTCCAGTACCTATATTTTGATCATGATGAAGGCGTCTTCTCAACATCCACAAATTCCTGATTCAAGCAAGGCACCGAGTTGCGACGACTCTCTGGTGCATCTAGAACAGGTACGACAAGTCCAACCAGAAGTGCTGCCCACAGAAAAAGCCCAGCAGATGGCAGCGTTCTTTAGTGCTTTATCAGATTCTCATCGCCTACAGATTTTATCGGCCTTAGCACAACGAGAGTTATGTGTTTGCGATTTGGCAGCGGTTGTCAAAATGGGAGAGTCAGCCGTGTCCCATCAATTGCGCGGCCTGCGATCGCAACGTTTAGTGAAATACCGCCGTCAAGGCCGCAATGTTTACTACAGTCTTGCCGATGACCATATCATGACACTGTATCAAGAAGTGGCGCAACATCTTGATGAAGCGGAGCAATTTTATTAATCACTCGTCGCCTAAAATCGGTGTAGCGTGAGGAATCGGCATAATTGAATTTTCCTTCTTATCGAAGGTCGCCGCACGCGCCAACGTGCTTTTAGCCGTTGGATATAAGGCCCGGAGCGGAGGTGAGGATGAGTTGAAGGCTTCGATAGCCTGAAACGAACAAACTG
>PXPI01000084.1 GCA_003021905.1 Cyanobacteria bacterium SW_9_44_58
GATGTTACGTCCCGACAGACTACTCAAGTAATCGACCTTACTTAAGAGAATGAACGAGGGTTACTTCGTTCCTGACATCCATTGATTGAGACCTTAGCCTCCTACTCTCCACCGAGTAAAGTTGGGAATGTGATATAAGCATACCTAAACTTACATCCTCTTACTTTGGCTATATTAAAGCCCAAGCGTTAACCAGCCCTTACGCTTGTTTTCCGTCACGATGGTTCTGACATAGGTTCTTGGAATAGGCATAGTCTCTTGCTAGGGATTTACCGAATCGGGCTATCAGCAGTGACCCCATTACACCCTGCTTCAGCCTCAAGTAGTCAACTCTACGACTGAGGACATAGCTGTTGTCTCACATCCTGAGACAATTGGAATTGAGCCTATGGAAGGCTCTCACCAACATGGATATCAAGTTGTCAAGGTTCTGCATGCCCCGAAGGGTTCTAACCAAGCTCCTGCTTATACCTTGGAGTTCGGGGGGAACTCCTGCGACTTCACAGGAAACGAATCGCACAGTTAATCCGAAAGTAGGGTTCCTTGTGAATGGTTTGGAGAAATTCCTTTAGCGAGAATGCATTTGACTCTTTTAATGGTTCTACTAAGTTTTCTAATAACTGGGCTTCTACGTAAACACTAATGTTTATCGTATTTTGAGGACGAAAAAAGTCAACTTTGCCGCCGGGTTCTAAGCCGCCAATCAAGATATTTTGCCCAGCACAAAGATGATTGCCATATTCATCTTGATGATATCCACTCAACCAAAAACCAAATTCCACAGGATGTTCCCGAGGCGGATTCTTCAAGATTAAGCGATTGCGCGTTTGAAGTTTTCTAATTACCAGTTCAATGCCACTTGCAAATTGAATGCTTTGCCATTCTCCGTTGCCCACTTGTGTCGGAATTTTAGAGATGGCATCAAACGTCTGATCCGATTGTTGATTTGCCCTTAGCAATTGGCGATACTTGGCATAGGATAGCGCGATTGTCATAAGTTTTCTTCCTTACTCTAACTCTCTCTGTAAGTGGTCAGTGCGCATTTAATTAAAAATAATTTGCAATACTATAGCATAGAGTTTGGCTTGAGGCGCGATCAAGATAGCGACCAAATTTCGGAATTACGGCACAATTGCCCAAGATTCCTTAACTGAAATACAAACTGCGATCGGATTGTTTTGAGTGAAGAATGAATCTTTTCAGGAAATTCTAAGTAAGGGATGCAACACTTAGAAAAGCATGAAGCAATAAGTCATAAGGGAGAATGGTACCAATTGATCTCTGTGTAATTATTCCCGTGTTAAACGAAGCAGACACGATCGCGCTTACTCTCCAATCTCTACAAGCAACCGGTGTTGAGATTATTGTTGTTGATGGCGGCAGTACCGATAATACTGTAGAAATTGCCCAAAATATGGGAATTAAAACGATTTTATCCCCAGAACCCGGACGCGCCATGCAAATGAATACCGGGGCAAAATATGCTACTGGCAATATCGTATTATTTTTACATGCCGATACCCAACTGCCGCCAAATTATCCTCAATTGGTTCAAGAAACCTTAGCCAAACCAAACACCATTGCCGGTGCCTTCCCATTAAAAATTAACAGTCAAAATCCTTTGTTAAGACTCATTGAAAAGGGAATTAATGCGCGATCGCGCTTTTTACAAATGCCCTACGGCGATCAAGCCATTTTCCTAAAAAAAGCAACGTTTGAAAGTACAGGCGGGTTTCGGAATCTCCCGATTATGGAAGATTTCCAATTCATTCGAACTTTAAAAAAAAAAGGTAAAATTCGTCTTGCAACTGCCAATGTTTTAACTTCAGCCCGTCGTTGGGAAAAATTGGGCGTCATTAAAACAACTTTCATTAATCAAATGATCATTCTGGGTTATTTTTTTGGGGTTTCTCCAACTAAACTCAAACAATGGTATTCTCATTGGCATTAAAATGAAGTTACACGTATTGCTTTAAGCCATAATCATACACTTGATTCGGATTATTACTCACTCTAACAATAGCAATAATCGGAACAAAAAGATTACAAAATAGGCAAACTAAAATTAATAAAGCAGCTAGCCATTCACTAAAGGTGATTAAAAATAAAATTCCAGACGAAATAAAAAGAATTAACAGATGAAATTGAAAATTAATGACTTGTTTTGCATTCTGTTTAACAACATCATCATCGATAACTAATAAAATAATTATTGGAATGGCAATTGAAATAATTAGAGAACTTAATAAACTAGAACCATGACAAATAACTGAATATAATTGTCGTTGGTTTATATGAAAACTCATTACATATCAAGATTCTTTCGTCTGCTTTTCACTAAATAACTTGGTCTGTAATTCCCCTTTAATCCGATTGAGAATTGATTCTTCATCTAAGGAGTCTAAGATATTTTTTACCACGGCTTTTGGCCCATCTAAGCCCCAAGAAGCCCCATTGGCAAGATACTGATTGCTAACATGACCAATAGCGTAAGAAGAAACACCGGCAACGCCAGCTTGGGTAATTGCCACAGACACATAAGGAACCACGGAAGCGCCGCCCGTTATGGATGTCGATAGCCCTAACAGCCCTTTCAGGGAACTTAACCCCAACGTTGTTAAGACTTCACTGGCACTAATACCCCCCATGCTAATGGCGATTTTTTGCAGCAGCGCGATCGCGGCCGGTTGCGTCATGGGGATATTATACAGGCGAGACAGGGCCAAAATCATGGCCACATCCACCACTGCCCCGGTAAACAAATCTAAAACCGTCACCGGATTCAGCGCCACGGCAACCGCTTTCGTCATCACGGCTTTCCAGATTAATTCATCTGCCGCTTGTGAGCGAATTTCCAATTTCCGCTGTAAAATTTGCTCATTTACCTCATCGGCATAAAGCATGGTATTGAGGGCAACCAGCGACTTGCCTTCCCGATGGAGAATCTCCAGGATTTTCCGTTTCAGTTCTTGAACTTGCGGCGTTCCGGCTTGGGTTTTGATGCCCACCGAACCATCTGCCCGACGCACCCCTTGTTTTTCAATGGGAGAGGCTGCCACCATCACCACTTCTTCCGGTTTGAGGAGTTCTTTCACGCGATCGCTGCAAATGGTATCGTAGATGGCAGCGCGATCGGTTTTCGGATACTGATCAATTTTATTAAACACCAACAACATGGGTTTTCCCACTTCTCGCAAGCGAGACAGGGCATTGTATTCCACCTTAGTGATATCCCCCGCAATAATAAACAAAATGAGGTCAGCCTGTTTGGCAATTTGATGCGCCATTAATTCGCGAGTTTCCCCATCTACCTCATCAATGCCTGGGGTATCCACCAACTGAATTTGCGCTTGCTGATGACTTGGCAGCGACACCCGCAAGATATCTTGGTCGCTATTGCCTAAACTTTCTTGACTTAACTCCCAATTGGCACTGCCGATGGTCCGAGTTACGCCATGCAAAGGCCCTGTTTGAAACACATTTTCTCCCAACAGGGCATTTAAAACGGAGGATTTTCCCCGACCCACCATGCCGAAGGCTGCAATTTGAACCACGGATTGGTCTAATTTATCCAGCATGGCCGTGAGGTAATTAATTTCCGATTCTAACCCGGATTGTTCCTCCGAGCTAAGGTCGATGTTCTGAACAATGTTTCTTAAGGAGTCTTGGGCTTGTTTATAGTTAATTTCGGCAGTAATTTCTTCAAAGCTTAAAATTACCTCATCTAACTCGTCTTGTTGTCCATTGCCTTGATTAATTGCCTGAGAATCAGATTGCGTCACCGATGACCTCGCCATAATGCACTGCTAATTTATCAATAACAAATAACTTACGCTTTTGTGGCAATTTGCTATGGTGATCCCTGAAAGGGATTGATTAAGGGAGTCGAGGCGTGAGTCTACCAAAAACAACGGCCCATGTTCGGATTATCCGCCAATCATTGTGGGAAGGTAAAATTGAGGGAGAAGTTAGCGCCGGCAGTTATCAATGGTCGTTTCAATGGCAATTCCGTCAAAGCCGCTTAATTGTCCAACCTTCCTTAGGACGAGCGTTAATTATTGAACCCTTAGGGCGATTTTTAGAACGATGCGACTATCAATTGGAACCGGGGGGAGATTATGAATTTACGGTGAGGGCAAAATTATAGAAGTCGCCACTCTCTGAGTCCTTGGAATCTCAGAAAGTGACAGAGTCGGGAAACTTAAACCGCTAAGTATTGATTCACTAACGAATCTGTTAATTCCTCCGTTTGTCCTCTAGCAACAATGGAACCTTTATCCATCATGAAAAATCTTTGAGCGAGCTGACGGGCAAACTCAATTTTTTGTTCAACCATTAACACAGTAATGCCTTTTTCTTGGTTGATTCGCTGGAGAGTATCTTTAATTTCTTGCACAATTGAAGGCTGAATTCCCTCAGTTGGTTCATCTAACAAAATTAATTTCGGATTGCATATTAATCCTCTAGCAATAGCTAATTGCTGTTGTTGGCCGCCGCTGAGCAATCCCCCCTGACGAGACAGATGGTCTTTTAACATGGGAAAGAAATCAAAGATTTCTTCCGGGATTTTCTTACTTTTTCTGCCGCTAGCAGCAAATCCCAGCTTTAGATTATCTAACACCGATAAATAGGGAATAATTTCTCGTCCTTGGGGAATGTAGGCAATGCCGTATCTAGTGCGTTTAAAAGTCGGGGTTTGGCTAATATCATCGGCATCAAAAACAATACTGCCCTGACTCAGAGCATTTAAACCGATAATACTGCGCAATAGCGTCGTTTTTCCCACGCCATTGCGCCCCAGTAAACAGACGACTTCCCCTTGATTAACGGTCATGGAAATATCGAATAAAACCGGGGTTGGTCCATAGCCGGCAGTGACATTGGATAATTCAAGCAGCGATTCTTTCACGGCCAAGATAAACCTCCATAACTTTGGGATGATTTTGCACCTGTTCGACAGTTCCTTCTGCTAAGTTTTGGCCTTGGTGAAGCACAACAATACGTTGTGCAATTTGTTTAACAAATTCCATATCATGCTCAATCACAACCACGGAATGGAATTCCGACATTGCTTGAATAATTTCGCCGGTGGCATGGGTTTCTTCTGGGGTCATTCCGGCAGTGGGTTCGTCTAACAGCACCACAGAAGGATCTTGGGCCAATACCATGCCAATTTCTACCCACTGTTTTTGTCCGTGAGACAGAGAAGCTGCTTTGGTTCCCGCATACTCGATTAAGCCAATCTGTTCTAATACCGAGGTAATTTTGTGGCGTTTCAGGCGCGTTAGCTTAGAGGTAATAGCGGCAAAAATGCCGTGGGATCCTTTTAGGGCCAATAGGAGATTCTCAAAGACCGTTAAGTCGTTATAAATATTCGGGTTTTGGAATTTGCGTCCAATCCCCATGCGAGCAATCTCATGAGGCTTATAGTTGGTGATATCTCTTTCTTGATAAGTGATTTTTCCCTTACTAACGGGTGATTTACCCACGATCGCGTCCAGGAGGGTACTTTTTCCGGCCCCATTGGGACCGATAATGGTCACCAATTCGCGATCGCCAATGCCTAAATTGACACCTTTGAGGGCCTTAAATCCGGAAAATTCAACTTGCAAATCTTGAATGGAAAGCAGACTCATAGTAAGAACTCCTTTAACTAGCAGCGAGGACGATTGTTACGTACAATTGTCAAGGTTGTTTTTATTAATTTCTGTAACGGAGTTATCCAATCAACCAATTGGGCTTGTAAATATCCGGCATCTGAATGGGAAGAATTGCTTTTGCTAGGGGATTTAGCTTGACCGAACTGTTTCGGAACTAAACTCATTAAGCCATTGGGAATAAATAACACAACAATCAGCAACAGTACGCCAATAATTAATTGCCAGTCTTGGGTAATTTGTTCGGCATAGTTCTGCACTTGTCCTAAAATAAGCGCAGCGGCTAAGGGACCGATTAGGGTTCCCCGTCCGCCAATGGCAACCCAAATTACTACTTGGGTTCCAAAGGGAACGGCCATATACACCGGAGAAATAAATTGGTTGAGGGCGACAAATAAGCCGCCCGCAATGCCGGCAATTCCGGCTGATAGGGTCCAAATAAAGATTTTGTAACTGGCGATGTTGTAACCCAGAAAGGAAACTCTTGCCTCATTTTCCTTAATGGAACGCAAAATTAACCCTAAATTGGATTTCGTTAGCCACCAAGCGCCAATTAAAACGGCAGTGGTAAAAACAAGACACATCCAATACAGCCCAATCGGAGGGATTTTGGCACCGAAAAAACTGAGCGGTGCAATATCGCTAAGGCCGTTGGTTCCGTTGGTGTAAGCTTGCTGGCTAACAAAAAAGGTATTGAGAGCTGAGGCAATGGCCAGGCTAATAATGGTTATATAAACGCCGCTGACTCGCGAGGTAAAAATAAACCAACCAATCAGGTAGGCAAATCCGGCTGGCACTAAGACCATCGCCACCATAGCAATGGGGAAGTATTGAAGCGGGGCGATAAACCAAGGGAGTTGTTCTAACCCGTTAGAAACCATAAATTCGGGCAAGTTGCCCCCGTAATCGCTTGATCCGGCAGTAAGGTTAAGTTTTAAGTAATACCCCATAGCATATCCGCCGAGGCTAAAAAATACCCCTTGGGCAAAACTGAGAATGCCGGTAAATCCCCACACTAAATCCAAAGCAATGGCGAGGCTTCCAAACAGGAAAAGTTTTCCCAGAAATGAGATTTGAAATTCCCCAAACAACAAGGGGAAGACGGCAAAAATTAAAAACCCTATTCCTGCCATAAGGGCGAGTTTTCGGGGAAAGGCCGATTCTTGCACGCCGGGAAGCACTTGTGTCATGACGAATTCCTCTATAAACGATGGCGTATTGATTAACCGCGTTTTTGGACCGTAAACAGTCCTTCTGGGCGATAACGAATAATGACGATGACAGCTAACAGGACAATCACGCGAGCAACAGGATCACTAAGCAGAAAGGCAATGATGGCATTGGATTCGCCAATTAAAACCGCCCCAGCGAGAGTGCCGATGAGTTTATCCACCCCGCCGGTGACGACAACCATCCAAGCATCAATGAGGTAATCTTGACCCATTGGCGGTGAGACGCTTTTCAGAGAAGACAGAACCGTACCGGCAATGCCCGCTAAGCCGCAGCCGTAGGCAAAAGTTCCCATATCCACTAAGCTGGTGTTGATGCCTAAGCATTTGGCCATATCGCGGTTTTGGGTTACGGCTCGCATTTTTCGGCCTAAGCTCGTGCCATAAAGGAGATAGGCGGTAATGAGAAATAGCGCGATCGCGATGCCAATAATAAACAGACGATAATGGGAAATGGAAATTAGGGGAAGTCCTTGCTCGTTGGTGAGCAACTTTAAATTTCCTGACAGATAAGACGGGGATTGCACATACTTTAACTGCGCTGTAAAAAGAAGCTTAATGACACCGCGCAAGACAATACTTAATCCCCAAGTGGCTAACAAGGTTTCTAAGGGGCGGCCATGGAGTCGCCGAATAATTGTTAACTCAATTAAGGCCCCAATCACTGCCGTCACCAAAAAGGCAAAGGGAATGGTCAGCAACAAGTCCATGTCAAAGAGTTCTTGCATGAAAACGGTGACATAAGCCCCCAACATAATGAACTCACCGTGGGCAAGATTAATAATGCCCATAACGCCAAAGGTGATGGCAAGTCCTAATCCTGTTAGTAAGAGAATGCCGACAATGCCCACCCCACTGATCAATTGATTGATGATGGGGACAATTTGAAAACCGGAATTCTGAGCGAATAGATACGTGAGTGCCAGCTGATTCAACACCGTTTTACTCCTTCTTGAAAACCCCTAGTTTAATGTGATTGAAGGGAAAGGGAAGAGGAAAACTCTTCCCCTTCTACTTAGCTTTCTAAGTACTTCGTTTCCAGTTTGTCTTTACCGGTTTCTTTGGTGGGATCGCTGCGATCGTCAGGACTGGGATGAACACACTCCCGTCCCGGATATAACGCTTGACTCCAAGGAATCGGCTTCACTGCTGAAGGACTCGATTGGATAATCTCAGCTTGTCCCTGGGCATTCCATCGTCCAATGCGGGCATAAAGATAAGTGTGATAGTTATCCGGGTCAACTTTCACTTTCCCTTGGGGCGCATTAAATTCTTGTCCTCGGGTGGCTTCCCGCAAGGTTTTGGTATTGATTTCTTCCCCAGCTTCCAGCACCTCTTTCATAGCTTGTGCCATAAAGAAGGTTTGCAAGTAAGCCGCTTCCATCACACCGTTGGTGACGCGGTCATCCCCAAACATTTTCTTGAATTCGCGGACAAACTGTTTGTTTTCCGGGGTATCCACACTTTGGAAATAGTTAAAGCTGGTATAGTGGCCTTCTGCATTTTGGGGATCCATGGCTTTAATTTCTTGTTCGGTTGTCGGATAGGCCATAATGGGGATATCGCTGGCATTAATTCCGGCGTTTTTATATTGTCGATAAAAAGCAGGAACACTATCGCCCACTAAATTGCTTAAAACAAAATCGGGGTTGGCCTGTTTGATTTTATTAATAATCGTGATAAATTCTGTTGTTCCCAACGCGGCATATTCTTCGCCAACCACTTCGCCCCCTTGGTTTTTCAACTCGGCTTTGGCGATGCGATTGCTTTCCTTGGGATAGATATAATCCGAACCGACAAAGAAGCCTCTAGGACCAAAGTTTTCATAACAATAGGGAATGGAATCCGTAATCTGTTGATTCGGCGCAGCCCCGGTATAAATTACGTTGGAACTGCACTCATTGCCTTCATAATAAACCGGATAATATAGAAGGGCATTCTTGTCTTCAAAAACCGGTAATACTGCCTTACGGCTAGCAGAGGTATAACATCCTAAGACACAACTAACTTGATCTTCCTCAATCAGACGCTTAGACATTTGATTGTATAAATCCCAGTTGGAATCGGGATTAACCACAACCTTTTGAATTTTTCGACCGGCAATTCCTGCCCCATTTTCTTTCCAAGGACCGGTGCCGTTATTGATTTGGTCAATAGCCAGAAATGTAGCATCTTGCAGGGTTTTTTCCACAATGGCAATGCTTCCGGTTGTGGAATACATAACGCCTACTTTAATGGGATTTTCCCCTAAATCTTGTTGAGAACTAGTTTGCTGTTGTCCCTGTTGCCCCTGTTGTCCTTGGTTCGTACAAGCAGCGACAACACCGGCACCAACTGCAAGAGAACCATATTTTAGAAATCTGCGGCGAGAGGTGCGGCCGAGGTCGAAATACAAACGATTTTTGGTCATAATTTTCTTGGCGTATTCTTTAGCTAACTAGGCATTTTGGATGACGTTCATCAGAACGCTCAATAGATTTTGTATGGATCAAATTACCAATTGAGCGTGATTAAACGCTATATTTTTAAGAATTATTTTGCTGTTGTTTCTTATACAAAACAAAATAAAAATTGGAGAAAACGTTGCCTTTTTAGAACCCAACAAATAATTTGATTAATATCTAGTTTGGAAGCTTTTCTACCTTAAATTAATTCCTAAAACAGATAGCATGGCTTATTTTTTATCTACGTTCCATAACAAGTTTAAAAGCTCCTTAATATTAAAACTGTATAGAAAATTACAAAAAATCACGGGTCTAAAGCCCATCCTAACCTTCGCTCCGGCTTTAGGGATTTTATGATACGATAAGACTCAAGTAGGGACGGGCAGTCCCGAATAAGGCTCGCTAAGGGTAAAGAGTCGGGGAAAGTGTCTGGATTCAGAACCGAAACTTTCTAGGTTCTCCCGTTGAAGCGAGAATCTCTTTCCTTCTAGGGAAGAAAGTGTCAAAAAACAGCCTAAGATTGATAGTGATTTCCACTAGATCAATCCCAGGCTGTCAAAACAAGATGATTTTTTATATCAAACGCTTGCTTGCAATAGCGCTAAACCATTACTCTTGCAATTCGTCTAAACGGGCTAAGACTTGTTGACTGTGAATTGGCGGTTTGACTCCCATGAAAATTTCCCGTAGAATGCCGTCTGGATTAATGAGGTAGGTGTGACGGAGGGAACGAATCCCCAACCAGGATCCATAGGCTTGACTCACAGAACCGTCTGTATCGGCAATTAAGGGGAATTCAATCCCTTCCGCATCGCAAAATTCTTCGTGGGACTGCACATCATCGACGCTGACACCAATAATTTGGGCATTACGGGCGCGATATTCCGGTAAGTCTTCGTCAACGACCCACAATCAATCGCTAAAAGCGATGTGATTGGACGGGGCTGTCATCTGAGGTCTCCTCAGATGACAGCCCCTTGGCTTGTTTCTGCCGTCCACCTCAATTCAGCAAAGCGAGAAAGCCTTGCTGCTTTGGCTTCATCCGAC
>PXPI01000085.1 GCA_003021905.1 Cyanobacteria bacterium SW_9_44_58
TGAGTTTGAAACCTTCTATACCAAAAACATCCTGTTAAACGAAGGTCTCCGTGCTTGGATGGCACCGGACGACCAACCCCATCAGAAGTTTGAATTCCCTGAAGAAGTCTTGCCTCGCGGCAACGCTCTGTAAACTTCTCGGAAACCGATAAATCAACCAACCCCCCAGAGATGGGGGGCTTTTTTTTGGGTTCAATGTTCTAAGCGGATTTCATATAGTAGTTCACCACTTCTTGGAGACCATTTAGTTCTAAGCCATTTCCCACAGCAGCCATTTTCCATTCATCGTCATACCGATAAACTTCCGCTAACAGCATAGTGGTTCTGCCTTGATAGTCATTGCCGGAAAGGGTGTAACGGGCAATTTCCTGATTATTCCCAAGATCCACTAAACGCACAAACGCATTCTCAACTTGCGAAAAATCCTGTTTCCGTTTCACTGCATCATAGATAGTCACTACAAACACTAATTTAGAAATTTGGGAAGGAATATTGGGTAAATCAACAATAATTTGTTCGTCGTCGCCTTCTCCTTCTCCGGTTAAATTATCCCCTAGATGCGTAATTGCCCCGGATTGATGACTCAAATTCCCAAAATACACCACATTAGAATTGCCTTTGAGCTTATCATTTTCATTGAGACATAAAACGGACGCATCCAGGTCAAAATCGGTTTGAAACATCGACCCGATACCAGAGCGTTCAATAATATCCCAACCTAAGCCGCACATTAGTCTGGTTAAGCTAGGGGCTTCTTTTTTTAATGAAATCCGTTGTCCTTTTTGTAAATTAATTCCCATAGTTGCTAGTTATAATACCGATTTAAAATTGCTTGCAATCCACCTTCGTAACCGTCACCAACGGCACTCATGCGCCACTGTCCATCTTTTTTATAAAGTTCTGCCATAATGATCGCGGTTTCTACGGAATAGTCTTCTGTCAAGTCATACCGCAAAATTTCTTCTTTGGTTTTAACATCAACTAATCGGACAAAAGCGTTGTCCACTTGACCAAAGTTTTGCTTCCGCTGATCAGCTTCATAAATGGTTACCGCAAATGCTAATTTTTGAATGTCATTCGGAACTTTTTTTAAGTTAACAACAACAACTTCATCATCTCCTTCTCCGGCACCAGTGAGATTGTCTCCCATGTGTTCCACAGACGTGTCAGGATCAGGACTTTTTAAGTTGTTATAAAAAATGAAGTGATTATTGGAAACTAATTTGTCGTTGTCTCCTAACATAAAAACAGACGCATCCAGGTCAAAATCCCCCCCAGAATCAGTCTGATTAACGTCCCAACCTAATCCGACAAAAACGGCTTCCAATCCTGGCGAGACTTTCTCTAGGGAAACACGTTCTCCCTTTTTTAAGGAAATACTCATCAATTACCTCTTGTTCTAGGCGACTAACTTGCCCTTAGTTTAGCAAGCTAATTTCCAAATTAATATAAGAACACTATCCTCAATAACTTCTTGACGACTTTTTTTGGGAAGTTGACGCTTTCATGATGCACGCCGTCAAATACCTCAATTGTCTTAAATTTCCCCCTTTCCAAATGAAATTAGGGGGAGATTCAGCAATCGCAGTGAGATGATTAGCTATAACGATTTAAAATCGCTTGCAATCCGCCCTCATAACCATCACCAATCGCACTCATTCTCCATTCTCCGTCTTTTTTATAAAGTTCTCCCATAATAAGTGCGGTTTCGGTGGAATAATCTTCGGTTAAATCGTAGCGAAGCACTTCTTCTTTACTTTTGACATCCACTAAACGCACAAATGCATTACTCACTTGTCCAAAATTTTGACCGCGTTTTTCGGCATCATAAATCGTGACAACAAAGGTAACTTTCTGAACCTCATCAGGAGCTTTTTTTAAGTTGACAATAACAACTTCATCGTCTCCTTCCCCAGCACCGGTTAAATTATCTCCCATGTGTTCCACGGAATTATCAGGATCTGGGCTTTTTAAATTATTATAAAAAATTAAATGATTGTCAGAAACAAGCTTTTCATTTTCTCCTAAGAGAAAAACGCTGGTATCTAAGTCAAAATCGCTTCCGGTGTCGGTTTTATTGACATCCCAACCTAAACCGACAAATACGGCTTCCAAGCCGGGAGATACTTTTTCTAAAGATACCCGTTGGCCTTTTTCTAAAGAAATTCCCATAATTCACCTCTTTAACTGGATTCATTTTCTTGGGATTACTGTTTAGTTTAGCAAAATTGAGCGCGATCGCGATGATTTAATTAATTGCAATCAATCCCCGTTTCAACAGCAAGAAACGAATGGCAACCATTGCTTAGGAATTGATATAGCAGTTCTTGGACTCACGAGCTACAGTAGCAACATTGACTGATTAAGGCTTATGACAAAATTTAATTACTTAATTGGTTCAGTTCAGAGCGTATCTCATTAGAGTGAGAATTGCTATATATCTTATTAAGAATAAGAAACATTTCCTTCTGCTCAAGCGACAATAGCTACTGTCTCATGACAACCTTGCCAACGGCAAAACCAATCGTCAACCTTGACGCAACAACTTACAGATTTTCTTAAGACGGTTCTTCAAAGACTGCTAGATATTCAATGGCAGCCTCTAATTTGGAAGAATAACTTTCTGCAAATTGTTCAAACCAAAATCCCTCATCAGAATAAGGATCAAGATTTTCCAGCCATTGTTGGGCTTTCTGCGTTAACCGTTTGCGTTGTTTTTGTTTTTGTTGTTCTGCTTTGAGAAGTTCTTCTTGATTGCGTTTTTGATACTCTTGTTCTTCTTGCGTTTTCTGGGTTTGATGCTGATTTTTGAGGGAATTGAGCAATTGTTCAGTTTGAGGATCAGGTGGAGAAGACGCTTTTTGCTTTTGATAACGAGATTTAATGTCTTCTACGAAATTATTCTCTTGTTCCGTTTGCTGTGACGATTTACTCTGAAATTGGGATTTAAGTTCCCTTAAAGATGATTCTGCATTACTGCTGTCTTCCCCGGAAGAGGTAGATTGAGATTGCTTTTGCTGAAACTGTGACTTAATTTCATCAACTGAATCATCACAGGAAGCATTCTGTTGAAACTGTGACTTCACATTTTCTAATAAGGCATCAGTTTCATTAGACTCAGGGGCGGGATTTTCATTAGACATGGCACAAGAGGATGGCTTGCTTTGATATTCAGATTTGATCCGGTTTAGGATTTGATCCAAATTTGATTCGTCGGTAGGCATATGATTGTTCATCTCTAAGTTGCTTCCAGCAAAATTGAAGATAAATCTCCTCAGGGAAAAGGTTCCCGATAACAAGCAATTAACAAGCCATCGCGCTTTTCTCTAATAACCGGTTTCTTCTTCGTATTCCGGTTCTTTTTCTTTCTCTTTTTGTTTCTCTTTTGCTTTTTGTTTGTCGGGAAGATTTACTTTCGGCGGGACATACGTGTCTTTGTCTTTTTCGTCTTGCCAAACATCTCCTTCTATGTCTTCATCTTCGAATTGGCTTAACGGTTCCGGTTCATACTCGGGTTCTTCTTCGTAAGGGGCATCGGCATCTCCCCAGTTATCTTCTTCTAACACGGCTTCTTGATAGCGCATGGGTTCTTCTTCCCGGCGAGGAAGCGGTTCGGGTTCAGGTTCTTCCTCCCATTCCTCCTCAGTCCATGCTTGTTCATAAACCGGTTCTTCATAAGCGGGTTCACGCATGGGCCGGCGCGTTTCTCTAGGTTCTTCGCTGACCCGAGGACGTTCACGTTCCGGGGCGCGTTCCGGCAAACCGGTGCCTAATTGGTTTTCGGGACGAGCCGTGGGCGGTGTATAATAGAGATCGTCTTCCTCTTTTTCCCAAGGGGGTTTGCCGATTCCAATTCGTTCTAACAGGCCAACGGTTAACTGGCTGAGGCGCTCTTCTGCTCCTTCAAAGACAATGATCCGATTTGGGCCGCTGCTGACAATTTCTTCAATGGGGAGTTCGTAGGTACTAATGACTTGGTCGGGAATTTGGGGATATCCCCAAGAGGCAATAATGAGGGAGGAGACTTTCCCATCTTCCATGTTGAATTGAAAGTCGCGCACCCGCCCCAACATTTCTCCGTCTTCGGTAATGACTTCGCAGTTGATGAGGCCGCTTAAGGCTTCAATATCAACGTCTTCAATGACTTCTTCGTCTTCAACGAGAATCACATCGCCGCTTTGGCTAACGTCTTCCAAGTACATGTAGCGCGGCATCCCTGCAACGGAGATCAAGCTGTCTCGCAGCCCCAAGGCCACCACTTCCCGCCGGTCAATATCGACTAGCATTTCTTTAACCACGCCTAGGCGTTTTCCGCTATTGCGAGTGATGACTTGAGTGTTGATAACTTCCGAGCGTAAACGGTTGAATTCAGTTGTCATTTTGTTCTGCTGGTCCTTGATCTCGCAGCCTGTATCAATAATAATGAATTAGTATTGCTTTTGTGGGAGGGGCGGGTTAACCCCATCTTGCCTACCCATCTTATCGTATCTAATCAGAAGCATTCACAGTTGGATTCCTAATACTTGTGTATAAGCGCCTCGGGCTTGGGTGACACCAATGGTTCGGGCAGCCGCTTCAATCATAGGTCGGCGTAAACTGACGACAATAAACTGGGCTTGCTCAGCCTGTTGTTTGATCATTGTAGCTAATCGTTGCACATTTGCTCCATCTAAAAACATATCCACTTCATCAAAGGCGTAGAATGGGGAAGGACGATACCGTTGCAAGGCAAAAATAAAGCTTAGGGCCGTTAAGGATTTTTCGCCGCCGGACATGGAGTGCAACCGTTGCACGGGTTTTCCTTTGGGGTGGGCAATGAGGTTGAGACTGGCGTTGCTAATATCGTCATCTTCGGATTTATCCAGTTGCAAGTAGCCATCGCCATCGGAAAGCGTGGCAAAGATGGTTTGGAAATTTTCATTAACAGCATCAAAGGCTTCATGGAAGGCTTCTAGGCGACGGGTGGTAAAAGTTTCAATGCGCAGCAGCAGTTCGTTGCGTTCTCCTTCTAGGGTGTTGAGTTTTTCGGTGAGTTCATCGAGACGGGCTTGGGTTTTTTCATATTCTTCTAAGGCCAACATATTGACCGGTTCCATGTCTTGGAGACGCTGTTGCATCTGCCGGAGTTCCGCTTGGAGATGCGTCAGCTGTTCGCTATAGGTGGCAAAGGTAATAGTTTCGCTGGGCGTTTCTGCCACTAATTCGGGAATCTCAGGCAAAGGTTCGGGTAGAGCGTTGGTTTTTTCTTGATATTGATTTTGCAACTCAGTGAGTTTTTGGCGTTGGTCGTTGAGGGTTTCTTGGAGGTTATCCCGTTTCCAAGTTTGTTGATCTTGCTGCCGTTGACGGGAACGCAGTGTTTTCTCGGCGCGATCGCGCTCTTGTTTTAGGGTTCCCAATTTTTCTTGCAAATCAGCAATCGTTTTTTCCGTTTCGGCAATTTTTTCCGCAATTTCTGTTTTTTGCGTTGCCAGGCTTTCTTTTTGTTGTTGAATGTCGCTTATTTGCCGATCATACTCTGTCAAACGTTGCTGAGAGGTAGCAATTTTTTCCTGCAGCCGCAACTGTTCCGTTTCCAGTTCCTGTTTTTGCTGTTTCGCTTCATTGAGGGCCGTTTCTGCTTGTTTTAATTCAGTTTCCTGCTGTTTAATTTGCTGTTGCATTTCCTGCCACTCACTGTGGCTATGACTGGCTTCAAGTTCTGCCAGTTCTTCTTGCAGTTGCACTAATTCCGTTTCTTGTTGCGGGATACTGTTGGCAAGGAGTTCTAACCGTCCTTGCAGTTGCGTTAATTCTTCTTGATTTTGATGCAGCTGTTGCCTCGTTTGTTCCTGTTGCTGGTTGAGGCGAGTAATTTCCTGTTGGGCTTGCTTGTAATACCACTGCTTTTCTTGGTGCGTTTGCCGCGCTTCATTTAGCTGTTGCGTTAAATTTTCACTCTCGGTTGTCGCTTGTTCAATTTTCGGTTCACAGGCGGCTAAAATTTGGTCAATTTCTTCTAAACGCGCCTTTAATTGTCTGATTTCATCGGATTCAGTTTCCGTCGCCGTGCCAAAATGAAGACTGGATCGCGTGCTGCGGCTGCCCCCACTCATAGCACCGCTACTTTCTAGGATTTCGCCGTCTAAGGTAACGATGCGCGTTTTTCCCAGATGCGGACGGGCTTTGTCTAGGCTGGTAAACACCGCCGTATTGCCGAAAACATAGGCAAAAATGACTCGATACTGGGGGTCGCATTCAATTAAGTTGACGGCATAATCAACAAAGCCATCGGCATAGCGAAGGGCAACACTCTGGTTATGGCGAGGGGGCTGAATTTTATTTAATGGGAGAAATGTCGCGCGGCCGCCGCGTTTTTCTTTGAGGAGTGCAATGGCTTTTGCCCCCACTTGATCATCTTCCACCACAATATGGGCGAGTCTTCCCCCGGCAGCGGTTTCTAACGCCAGTTGATAGCGGCTTTCCACTTGCCCCAGTTGCGCCACTAACCCACAGACTCCCGGCAAGTCAGCTTGTAGAATAATTTGTGTTGCGTAGGTGCCTTGGGCTTCCTGTTGGGCTTGTTGGGTGGCTTCCAGTTTATCCAACTTGCGTTGTTTGTCTCGTTGTTCCTGCAAGAGGCGGGATTTGGTTCCCTCTTGCACCTTTTTTTCTTCTTCTGCTTCACTGAGACGTTGCGCTAGCTGTTGCACTTGCTGTTGATACTCATTAACCGCTTGTTCCAGTTGTTGCGCTGTTTGTTGTTGTTCTTCCAGTTCCGGTGTCAGCGAGGCAAGGGCGGTTTGTTGTTCCTCGATTTTTTGCTGCAGTTGGGTTTCCCGTTCTTGCAGTTGCGCTTGTTCGGTGCGTTGCGGGTTTAAACTGTTTTGTAATTGATTGATTTGTTGGTTGAGTTGGGTTTGTTTCTGAATCCATTCTTCCGAAGCAGACGCGATCGCGTTCGCTTGTTCCCGACTTTCTGCTAATCTCGTTTGTGCGGTTTTTTGGGCTTGCTGTAGTTCCTGCAATTGATTGTGGGTTAAATCGTCCAATTCCTGTTGCAGGGTTTGCAACCGCGTTTGCTGTTCCTGCAGTTGATTGCGCGTCTCTTCTTTCGCCGCTTCGGTATCTTGCCGGTTTTGGTCTAATTCGGCTTCTCGCTGTTGCAGTTGTTCTTGATTGGCTTTTTGAGTAGCTAGTTTCGAATTGGCTGCGAGTTGTTCATCTTCCCCTAAGGCTTTTACCTGCTGATTTAACTGTTCCAGTTGGTGATTGGCTTCTTGAATCTCGCTGTCAGTGGTTTCCATGGTCTGGTTTAACTGGGCTAGGGCTTCCTCATTGCCCTTAATCTCTCCCTGTAAGGTTTCAATTTGCCGGTGCAGGGCTTTCCACTCCAAAACCGTTTCCCACTGTTGTTTCTGTTGAATTTCCGCTTTCAGTTGCCGATATTTTTCCGCCTTGTTGCGTTCACTGGCAGCGCGATCGCGTGTTTTAATTAATTCTTGTTGGAGAATCTCGCAGCGTTCTTCTTTCTCCTTTACTGTCTCCAAGGTTTCCTTTGCCTTGGCAATTTTGAGGTCAAAGTCGGCAACCCCTGCCAACTCATCAATAATTTCCCGTCTCTCCCGGCCATTCATGCTGATAATCCGGGTAACATCCCCCTGCAACACCACGTTATAACCTTCGGGATAAATTCTTAACTGCCGGAGTTGTTCATGGAGTTGGCTTTGGGTGCAGGTTTCATCATTAATGTAGAAAGTGGAAGCATACTTGCCTTCTTGAGTTACTCGCAACCGACGCGCCACAGACCATTCGGTTTCATCATCCAAAGCAAAGGTTACCTTAACCGTTGTCTCCGCACTGCCTTTCCCATTACTTTGATTATGATTCACCAAATCCGGCAGCCGTTCCGCGCGCATTCCCCGAGAACTGGCTAATCCCAAGGCAAATAGCAGCGCATCCAGAATATTCGATTTGCCCGATCCATTGGGACCCGAAACAACAGTAAATCCCGGTAGCAGGGGAATTTTTGTCGTCTGACCAAACGACTTAAACCGCGATAACTCTAAACGCTTCACATGAACCATAGGAGTTATTGTAACGGGAATTGGGCGCGATCGTTTGCTTGCGAACTGGCGAAGCCATCGTTCACCGTAACAGTAGTTTATAGCTTAGCAAAGAAGGATTGGGATCTAATGGAATCTGCAAACTCAAATTAGCTATGATTAACTAAAATGACTAAAAAATTTAAAATCCCTCCTTGTAGCAATTTTATCGACTATACATAGTTTAGGAACAAATAGTTGGGTTAGTTGTTTCCTATTACCCAAAACCGTTTTTAGTTGGTAGCTGTCTAAAAATGAATGCGCGATCGCGCTCTCATCAAATTAATTTATTGCAAACAAATTAATTTATTGCAAATAGAATGGGGATTAAGCGAGTTAGATAGCTTTCAGTCTTTAGTGTCCTGCAAATTAGGGATTTGGGACTGAAATGCCTCATAGCATCCAGGGTTGAGAGTCCGCTTTGGAACGATTGCCACCATTAGCGGTAGGAGTGGCACAATTTGAGGTTCGCCTGAGTTAAAGATTACGCCTCCTTAAACGGGAGGCGCCTGCTGTAACCGTTGGTCAACACTAAGTGAAATAATGGTAGGTGCTAGAAATGTTGATAATGATTGATTAGAAATAAATGAAATTTCGCTCGTTCTTGCTAACGTTAATAACAGTCTGTATTATTTTCCTTGCTATCTTTGGGGTTAGTCTCAATTGGTTTCTGCAAAAAAGTCCCCTGGCTTACCAAGATGGGGGCGTGGTTAAATCTCCCACTGCTGCTCAGTTTGTGCCGAAACAAGCGCCAGTGATGGCATCGCTAGTGGTAGATGTGGATCGATTGGAGTCCTATCGCCAACTCCGCGCTCCGCTAAACCTTAGATCGCGCTCTCGTCAAGAGTTGAATCGCATTAAATCGCAGTTTCTGGCCAGCCGTCAACTGGATTACAATCGCGATATTCAACCGTGGCTAGGAGAGGAAATTACTCTTGCTGTTACTTCCTTGGATTTTGATCGCGATCGCAACAATGGGGTACAACCAGGCTATTTGTTGGTAACTACAACCGATGATCAACAACTGGCGCGAGAATTTCTGCAAGCGTATTACTCTAGACAAGCGGTTTCTCCCAATACGGATTTAGTCTTTGAACGCTACAAAGGCGTTAACATTACCTATCGCCGTCCCCTGCAGAAAAAACCGGATCCCAATGCTGGGGCGCTAGCAAGTGCTGTGGTGGGCGATCATGTTTTATTTGCCAATCACCCGAAAGTTTTAAGAGAAGCCATTAATAATATTCAAGTTCCCAGTTTAAGCCTAGAACAAGCAACTCCCTATCAAAAAGCACAAAAAACCATTACTAATCCTCGCATTGGGCAACTTTACCTGAACTTGCCTGCAGTTGCCACTTGGATTGCCAATCAGCCTGCCCTGCCGTTACAAGAGAATCAACCTACTCTCACTGCTGGTATTTCTGTGACGCCGGATGGCTTAAAAGGACAAACGGCCTTGTTAGGGGTAGGCGGAGAAGAAAACCGCTCTCCTACTTTATCCCAACCGGTGAATGCCTTAAATTATATTCCGAGAGACAGTGTTTTAACTGCTGCGGGGGTTAACTTAAATCAACTTTGGAATAGTCTGAAAAGCTTAGCTGTGGATGAGTCAACGACGACAGTCATTCAACAGGTAGAAGAAAATTTACAGGAACGATTAGGAATTTCCATTGCTGATGAAATTTTTCCTTGGGTGCAAGGAGAATATGCTGTTGCCTTATTGCCCAGAGAAGGAAAACAAGGAGACTGGGGATTTGTTGCCGAGGAAGCGGCAGAAACCGAAGCGAAATCCGCGATCGCGCGCTTGGATGAAAAAGCCAGAGAAGGGGGCTATAGTGTGGGCAATTTAGCCTTTGGCGACCGGAAAGTGACGGCATGGACGGTGATTAAGCCGACAATGGAAGTTGACTTTAAATCGAAACCGTCTCCCATGCGTTTAGATGCGGAAGTGAAAGGCATTCATACCGAAATTGACAACTATCAAGTCTTTGGCACCTCTGTAGAAGCCATTGCCCAAGCCATCCAGAAAGGGGAAGATGCTTTAGTCAACAGCGACAAATTTCAAAGCGCGATCGCGCCTTTGCCTGAAAACAATGACGGCTATTTCTATCTGGATTGGAAAAACAGTCAACCCTTGCTGGAACAGCAATTTCCCTTAATTCGAGTCGTAGAATTGGCTGGCAAACCCTTATTTGACCATCTTCGCACCCTAACCCTAGCCAGTGAAGGAACCAATGCGGGGGTCACAAAAGCAACGGTGTTTTTGCAACTCACCTCTCGACACTAGCGATGGGAGGACACATTGCTCCTTATAATGGTTAACAGAATGAAATATTTTTTTTCAAAGCCAGCGCGATCGTCGAAAGCGAATTGCTTGGGATATCGCGCAATTGATTAAAAAAAACGCGCCGAATATATACAAGAGGGAAAACCTGATCTATGGCAAAGATCGAAACCAGAACCGAACCCATGGTGCTGAACATGGGACCGCACCATCCCTCAATGCATGGTGTTCTCCGCCTCATTGTCACCCTTGATGGGGAAGATGTTGTTGACTGTGAACCCGTCATTGGCTATCTCCATCGCGGGATGGAAAAAATTGCAGAAAACCGCACCAACGTCATGTATGTTCCCTACGTCAGTCGTTGGGACTACGCTGCGGGCATGTTCAACGAAGCGATTACCGTCAATGCCCCGGAAAAACTCGCGGATATTGAAGTGCCAAAGCGGGCGCAATATATCCGCGTCATTATGCTGGAACTCAACCGCATTGCCAACCATTTGCTATGGTTAGGCCCCTTTTTAGCGGATGTGGGCGCCCAAACCCCATTTTTCTACATTTTCCGGGAACGGGAACAGATTTATGATCTGTGGGAAGCTGCCACCGGTTCGCGCTTAATTAACAACAACTACTTCCGTGTCGGCGGCGTTGCCGTTGATCTGCCTTATGGTTGGCTGGATAAATGCCTCGACTTCTGTGATTATTTCGCTGATAAGGTGGATGAATACGAAAAACTGATTACCAATAACCCCATCTTCCGTCGCCGCTTAGAAGGGATTGGCGTCATTACCCGGGAAGAAGCCATCAACTGGGGGTTATCCGGTCCCATGTTACGGGCTTCCGGCGTTAAATGGGATTTACGGAAAGTCGATAGTTACGAATGTTACGACGACTTTGACTGGAATATCCATTGGGAGACCGCAGGCGACTGCTATGCCCGTTATCTTGTCCGAATTCGGGAAATGCGGGAATCTATAAAAATCCTCCGTCAAGCCTGCGCCAATATTCCCGGGGGTCCCTACGAAAATTTAGAAGCCCGGCGCATGGCCGAAGGCAAAAAGTCTCAGTGGAACGACTTTGATTATCAATATATTGCCAAGAAAATGGCACCCACGTTCAAAATTCCCGAAGGGGAACATTATGTGCGCCTAGAAAGCGGCAAAGGAGAACTGGGCATTTTCTTAGTGGGCAATGATAATGTCTTCCCCTGGCGTTGGAAAATTCGCGCCCCTGACTTTAACAACCTCCAAATTCTCCCTCACTTGCTAAAAGGCGTTAAAGTTGCCGATATTATGGCAATTTTGGGAAGCATCGATATCATCATGGGATCGGTGGATCGTTAATTGTCTGTTTCTCCCGAACTTTGGGGTCGTTTCTTCCCCAAGTTTGGGAAACTGGAATTGTTAACAGTGTTCCCGCCGACTTGAATTTTGACAAAGGAATGATGCCTTGTTCTGGCTGCCAAACACGTTTGAAGATCATTATGCAACCCATTAGTCTTAACTTCATTGCCGTTGGCATTTTTGCCATGACGCTCTTTGCCTTGCTTGCGCCGATGTTCAATATCTCAGTTGTTTTCCCTGCTGCAACCGCGTTTGCTGTCATGGGGATACTTACTGTAGATACGTTGGCTTGGAATAATCGCGCTGTCACGCTTTTTCTGGATTTGTTTTCCACCCCCCAGCAGCGGGAACGGGTGCTATATCATGAAGCTGGACATTTTCTGAGTGCGTATTTTTTAGGCATTCCCATTCAAGGTTACAGCCTCACAGCTTGGGAAGCGTTTCAACAAAAACAACCGGGCAAGGGAGGCGTTCAATTTGATACTACTGCTTTAGAGAAAGCCGGAACCGAACCCAATCAATTTAACTTGATGTTGGATCGCTTTTGCACCGTTTGGTGTGCGGGGATGGCAGCGGAAAAATTGTACTATGGCAATATTGAAGGCGGCGCCGACGATCGCGCTCAATTGCAAGCAGTGCTCAATGACTTAGGGTATCCTCAGCCCCAACGGCAAAAAAAAGAACAATGGGCTAAGCTGCAAGCAAAATCGCTATTAGAACGACATCAGCAAGCCTACGAAGCATTAGTGAAAGTGATGAGACAACGGGCTTCGGTGGAAACTTGCGAACAAATTATTCAGCGTCATAGCCAACTTCATGAATATGAATATTAAAGCCAACTGAGACAAAAGTAATATCGAGTATAATCTTTTCTTCATGATTGAGCTTAGGGCGACAGCCCCGTCCTTCCTCACTAAAGCTCCGGCTTCGCTCCGGTCTATGCGACAGCATGAGCGTCGGGAAGGATAGCCCGTGACT
>PXPI01000086.1 GCA_003021905.1 Cyanobacteria bacterium SW_9_44_58
AAGATTTAGTTGATGCGATTACAGAGGCGATGCTAAAAGTAACTAATCAAGATATTCGGAATTGGTTTACTCACTGTTGTTACTGTACCTCATGAATTCTAGAATTCTTATATTTGATCTTATCAACTTGTTACAGTTGAAGCCGGTTTTCTCTCTAACCTCTGCAATGACTCATAATGGTACGGTCTATGGTAAGGTTAGGATAACTCCTGGAAGAGATTGCTAAGACTATTCAAACCATTAATGAGAACCCTTCTGTAACATGTTTAAGCGTTGTCTAATTTGTACGGATTTTACGGACGGCTTAGACCGTTTTGCATCTTATGTTCCCAGTTTAAGTGCTTCGGGATTAAACTATATCGTCTTTCTTCACAGCGTTCCCTATAGGGAAGAATCAGAACTCCCCCAAGTTAATGAAGAGCAAGTAGCTGCCGCCAAACAACGGCTTGCTGTTGCCACAGAAAATGTCCCAGCGGGAGTAGAAGTCAAAGTGGAAGTTCCCAATGGGCGACCCAGCGATACCATTCCTCGGATTGTCAACCAAGAAACGATTGATGTTGTCATCACAGGAACCCCAATTCGCAGTTTTTTACAAGAGAAAATGTTCGGGAGTACCAGTATGGGTTTAGCCAGCGCTATATCGGCTCCCTTAATGATTTTTCGCCCCAATCACATTTCAGTTTACACCAGAGAAGAATTAGACTTACGCTGTCAACATTTATGGCGATCGCTGCTTATTCCCTATAACGATACCGAAGCGGCTAAACAGCTAGTGGAACAAATTAAACATTGGCGTGGCAATGACAATCAATCCAACTTACAAGACTGTATCCTCCTTTGGGTAATCAGTGAAGGGGGACGGAGGCCCCAACAAACGAAGGAAAAGCGTCAAAACGAAGCAGAACAGCGCCTTAATGAGGTCAAACAGGAGCTAGAAAGGGTGGGACTCAACGTAGAAACCCAAGTGCGAGTGGGAAATCCCACGGTGGAAATTGTTCATGCAGTCATGACACAAGATGTTAGCGCGATCGCGGTTGGCGCCAATGATCGAAGCAACTTACTGCAATGGACCGTTCCCAGTCTTGCTAATGAAATTCTCCGTAGCAGTTGGTATCCGGTGCTATTTTTCTCCCAAGCGTGATAATCAATTGCTTATCTAGAGTCCCGAGATATTGCTGGGAGCATCCGTCCCCATAGACTCTAGCTTAAATTGAATCTTGGGTTTTAAAGTTTCAAACTCTTGCCGCAAGAGTTGCTTGCTCATTTGAGGGCTGGCATGGGATTCCCAAGTTTGACTGGAGTTGGCCCAATCGTGAAGTTTTTGTCGCTGTCCCCCCGCGATCGTGGAAGTCAGAACATGTTGGCAGGTATTGGGAGAGTCAAGGGCAAAAAATAAAATGCGATAATAGCCTAATTCTCCTAAGGCGCGGGCTGTACGTTGTCCTGTACTAGTCTTTAAATCCAAATAGCAAGGAAGCCAACGTGTACCATGTTCAACATTATGTAAAGCCGTAATCCACAATACCATGGGATGGGGAGACATAATAAACAAAAACTGATTGTAACGGGTACTCAACAACCGATTTTCAATATCTTGTTTATCTAACATTACCCATAAAGAGGGAAATGACCCCTGAGAAGAATTAAGCAGACGGGGAAAAACAATTTTTTGACGGGGTTTATCCGCAGGCCAAGCTGCATTTAAATAAGACTCCTCCTCATTTCCGGCGATACTGCCTGTCGCCCTTTGTGTGGGATAAGTCGTGCGATCTTCTAGAGAGGTTTTGCCAAACTCATCAACAGAGGTTTTGCTTTCTTCCAGTTCCGCTTCGATCGCGCTAAACCCTTGTAAGATTTCTTCCATGGCTTGGGGACGCTCTTCCCGATCTTTGGCTAAGCACTGAAAAATCAAATCTTGCAAGGATTTGGGAATTCTTAGGTCTTCTCGAAACGGTTCCGGCGGAAAATAACGATGGGCTTGATACCAGGCGCCAAAGGAATTATTTTTAGGAAGAACCGGCATTTCCCCGCTAATCATCTCATACATCATCACCCCTAAACTATAGATGTCAGAGCGATTATCCAGTTCTTTTCCTTCAATTTGTTCGGGAGAACAATACGCCAGAGTTCCTTGAAAAGAATGGGTTTGATCGCTATCAGCTTGGATCAGCTTGGCAATCCCAAAATCAAGAATTTTCACCAATTCTCCCAATGTGGAATCTTGGACAATTAAGATATTGCTGGGTTTGATATCCCGATGAATAATGGGACAAAGTTCTCCTCGAAAATAAATTCCTTGGTGGGCACACTGCAATCCCAAACAAATTTGACGGCTTAAACGCAAGAAACGCCCCAGAGAGAGAGTACGACGCTTGATGGCTTCATTGAGTCCTTTTCCCTGTAAGAACTCCATGGCATAAAACGGGATATCGTATTCATCCACCCCATAATCTCGAACTTGTACAATATGAATGCTTTTTTCTCCGAGTAAAGCGCAAACAGTTGCTTCTTGTTCAAAGCGAGTCTGTCGTTTCTCGTTAAGCAGGGCTTGGGCAACAAATTTGACAGCAACGGTCAATCCTCCAAGAACTGTGTCTTCTGCACGATAAACTTGCCCCATTGCCCCCTTGCCCACTAGTTCGATAATGCGATACCGATTTGCGAGTAAACGACCCTTATTATGGTCTTCAGTCATTTTTCAAAACAAACCCGAATGTGTAGAACCAAAACACTCCAGAGACAAATCAAGTTACCGAAATGGAGTGGATATTCCAATTTCAAAATAAAAACGGCTCTGGCTTAATTTTAATGCGCTTATTGTCTATTATGATCCGCTTTTGATCACGAATGCTTTAGGAATTTATCCCTGATTCCGTTATTTTTGAGCCATGACTGAACTGCTTGAGAAAGCGATTGAACGACTGAAGAGACTAGAAGCTAGTGAACAAAACGCGATCGCGGTACACATTCTGGAAGAATTGGAAGATAAAGAAAAGTGGGATACTGCCTTTGCCCAATCCCAAGATAGCCTTCCTTGCTGAACTCGCGGAAGACTATCATGCAGGTCAAACTGAGGCGTTAGATCCTGATAAACTGTGAAATAATGCACTACTCCCCTTTCCGCTTCAGTCTCGGGCACGGCAAGCATAAAAGATTCATTGCGCTATTAGAACCCTAATCATGGCTGCTATAAAAATCCCTAGTTCCCATAGCATCCATTGCCTCGCCAATTCGTTGCAGGGCATGAATATAAGAGGCAGTTCGCATGGATACGTCAAACTCGTCTGCCATCGCCCATGTTTTTTCCGTTTCCAGAGTAATTCGTTCTTTGAGGCGTTGATTTACTTCCTCGCTTGTCCAATATAAGCCACTGCGATTTTGCACCCACTCAAAATAGCTGACGGTGACGCCTCCTGCGTTGACTAAAATATCAGGGAAAACAAAGATGCCTTTTTTCTCTAACACTTTATCGGCAGCCGAAGTCGTTGGGCCATTAGCCACTTCAAAGATATATTTGGCTTGGATACTGTGGGCATTGTCAACGGTAATTTGTTTTTCCAGGGCAGCGGGAATTAAAACATCCACATCCAATTTGAGTAAGTCAGCATTGCTAATCACTTCATGTTCCACAATATTGCAAACACTGCTTTCGCAATACACGGCTTGTAAGGCTTTACTGGCCATTTTATAGCGACGGATGCTGGGAATATCTAGCCCTTGCGAGGCATAAATGCTGCCTTGGGAATCACTGATAGCAACCACACAATAACCGACTTGCGACAGGAGTTGCGCTAGCATAGCGCCCACATTGCCAAACCCTTGGATGGCAACTGTCGTTCGATGGGGCGGTTGATCAAATTTCGGCAAAAGGGTATTGATAACGTGAAATGCCCCAGTTGCGGTTGCAGTTTCTCGGCCTTGGCTTCCTCCCATACTAATAGGTTTTCCCGTAACCACGCCTGGGGTGATGCGGCGTTGGATAATGCTATACTGATCCATCATCCACCCCATAACGGTGGCATTGGTGTACATATCCGGGGCAAGGATATCCGCATCGGGACCGATAAAATCGGCAATGGTATCAATATAACTGCGGCTGAGACGTTCCAGTTCATGTTTGGATAGGGCTTTGGGATTGAGGGTAATGCCGCCTTTTGCGCCGCCGTAGGGTAAATTGAGTAAGGCGCATTTAAAAGTCATCCAAAAAGCTAGGGATTCCATTTCATCTAGAGAAACGTTGGGATGATACCGAACCCCCCCTTTTGCCGGTCCTCTGGTGTCATCGTAGCGCACCCGATACCCGCGAAAAATTTCTAGGGAACCATTGTCTCGACGTAGGGGAATGGATACAGAGACACTGGCTTTTGGGTATTGCAGCCGCGCGATCGCGTCTTCTGAAATCGCCACATACATTAATGCTGTTTCTAAGCGAGTACTTGCATCTGCTAACAGAGAGGAGTCAGCCATTCCCAATGTTCCTTATACTTAACCAGTGGTCTTATTCAAATTATCATTGATCTTGTTTGTTCTAATATAGATTAAAAGATGGCAGAGATTCCGGAAAATACGTCTGAAATTGCAGCAGCGTTAGAAACCCCCACTGATTTAGAGTTTCAACTTCCCGATCCTGAAGATGAGGAACTGGAAGAGAGTGAATTTCAGCAACGTTTGGATCAAGCCTGGTTGGTTTGTGAACGCTTTGATTTGCAAACGGATATCTGGCGCGGGAGAATTCTAAGAATTGTGCGCGATCGTGAAAAGAAAGGCGGAGAAGGACGGGGCAATGGCTTCCTCAACTGGCTGAAACAACGGGAAATCAGTAAAAGTCAAGCCTATTCCTTGATTCAACTCGCTGACAGTGCCGATACCCTTCTCGAAGACGGACAACTGCAAGCCAGTTCCATTAATAATTTTAGTAAGCGGGCCTTTGTGGAAACGGCTAAATCCGACCCGGAAGTGCAAAAATTAGTTTCAGAAGCCGCAGAAAACGGCGATCGCATCACCCGTCGGGAAGTGAAAGATTTATCCGATCAATGGACAGCCATGAATTCGGATTTAATCCCGGGCAAAGTTAAGGAACAAGCGGAAAGCGGGTCTCTGTCGCCGCGTTATATTGCCCCCTTGGCTAAAGAAATGGAGAAACTGCCGGAATCGCATTTGAAGCCGATTCAGCAGGAAACAGAAGAACATCCGGATGTCGATACCGTCAAAAATTTAACGTCGGAAGCCAAAAATCTTTCCAAATACTTAGATGCGGCGGCGCAAGTCCAAGCCATTGCTAATGCTGACCTTGACATGGAAATGGCCTTAGAAGAAGCCCTGCGGCTTGACTGTCTCAATACTGCCTCTGATTTAGTCAAACAAGTTGCGAATTTAGAACAAGCGGCGGCAAAACTTTATACTACCTGGAAGCGAGTGGAAAGTTTAGCAGATCGGCTTTATGTGGAAACTGGTGCCAGCAATCCCCATCTGCGCGGCTTGTTGACTGCTTTAGAAAAACTCAGCAGTGATACGATTGAAGTGCCTTTAGATGAAAGTAGCGATCGCGTAGTGCGTTTGAAAATCATCGATGAGGATAATCAATAACTGACCGATAACAATGGCTTATAAACTACAGAAAACCAGTCAGAGAGCCATCGGTTTCGAACCGATGGATGAATGGCACATTAAGGCTTTGGCCTTCTGTGTCATTTTCCTCTTTGATTCTCAATATACTTCTGAATCGTATCAGAACGAACATTTCCTGCCGTACTTACAAAATAACTTGGAGCTCGTCGGGAGTTTTTTAAGTTCTGGAAACTCTTTCCTTAAATAGTGAGAAGCTCTTCCTTTGATTCTTTTTATTACCACGCTAGGGGCATAGGTCGGGTCTGTATTTAAGAAAAGATGAACATGGTCTGGCATAATCTCACAAGCGATTAGCCTCCAATTATTCTCTTTACACAAACCAAAAATGATTTCTTGAAGACGATGTTCTATTTGTCCAACTAGAACTTTTTTTCTTCTTTTAGGGCAAAAAACAAAATGATAGTTAAGGAGGGTTACAGACTGGGGGTTCCTTCTATATTCATCTGGCTGGTTTTTCATAGATAATTTGTTGATTTAGAGTATATAATCAATACATTGAAACAAATAAAGGTAATGTCATATCAAACGACAAAACTGCTTCTGACAGGAAACATAACCGACCAAACCAGGGATATCTTAGTCTTCCTTTGCCATGAAGCAAATCGCTTATGGAACACGGCGGTCTATCAAGTCAGACAAGCTCATTTTTCCACTTGTGGCATTAGAGAATTTTTTGATCAAAATGACTTACTTCGTCGCCAATTCAAAGATAAAAAGGTAAAAGTTAGTTACTCAGGGCTTTGTAAAGAATTTAAGGAGAATCCTCATTATCAGTGGCTTGGTGGTCAACAAGGTCAGCAAGTTCTTAAATCAGTGATAGAGGCTTTTAAGTCTTATAATAAGCTTTTAGAAATGTGGTTTAACGGCGAGATTGATCACAAACCAAAACTTCCTAGTTATCGAACTAAAGGTGGCTTATGTGAGTTTAGCTTTCCCGCTCAAAGTCTTCGCTTAAATTATGAAAATGGATGTTGGCTTCTGCCAATGAGTCACTTAATCAAGGATTATTGGATAGAGGAAGAGTTCTCAATTCCTTCGGTTAATTATATTGGTGAAAGGAACATCGCAGAAGTTAGAATCTTTCCTCAACATGGAAAACTCTGGGCAGAATTAGTTTATCAAGTCAAAGAAAAGCAAGCTGTGGGATTAGATTATTCTCAGGCTTTAGGATGTGATCCTGGGGTGAAAAACCTATTAACTTGTGTCTCCACCTTAGGCAAGAGTTTTATCGTTGATGGACACAAGATTAAGGGTGCTAATGCAGAGTACAACAAGAAAGTTGCCAAATACAAGCAAGGAAAGACCGATTTCTATTGGGATGAATACTTGGATGAACTAACCCATAAACGTTCGTGTTTGATGCGTGATGCAATTAATAAGGCAGCAAGATTGATTATTAATTACTGCCTCAAGCATCGTATTGGAAACATCGTCTTTGGTTGGGGACAAGCCGTTAAGACCAATTGCAATCTCGGTTCTAAGAATAACCAGAATTTTGTCCAGATTCCCACAGCTAGATTGAAAAACCGAATTAAAGAGTTAGCTGAATCAGTCGGAATTAAGTTTACCGAGACTGAGGAGTCATACACCTCCAAGTCTAGCTTTTTGGACTGTGATGAGTTACCAGTGTTTGGCGGCGAAAAACCTGCTAGCTGGAAACCATCAGGAAAAAGAGTAAAAAGAGGGTTGTACCAGACCCGTAACGGTCAGTTGATCAATGCTGATGCCAACGGCGCGGCTAACATTTTAAGAAAGGTAAGTACACAGCTAGGCTTAGGTCTAGCCGAGGTGCGTCGGGAAGTTTTGAGTCTTCCCAAGCGGTATGATGTTTTCAGTTCGCTGAAGAAATTATATCGTAAATGTGGAGAAACGAGATTAAATCTCGTTTCGTAACCACGTTTAGAATCCATGTTTTTCAAAACGTGGAGAACTCAATCTTTGTCTGTCTCGGCAATATTTGTCGGTTTCCCGCAGCGGAAAACATCATGCGCCATCAAGTGCAACAAGCAGGGTTAAGCAAGGAAATTATTTGCGATTCTGCTGGCATGATTGATAAGAACATTGGCAAATCCCCAGATCCGCGAATGATAGACGCTGCTGCCGCCAGAGGAATCAAATTGCAAGGGCAAGCGCGTCAATTTCACCAACAGGATTTTGAGAACTATGATTTGATTTTAGCGATGGATCGAGACAATTATTGGTCGTTAATTTCTTTAGATCCGTACCGGAAATATCGGGAGAAAATCCAGATGATGTGCGATTACAGTCGTCGCTATTGGGAAACAGAAGTTCCGGATCCTTATGAGGGCGGACAAGAAGGGTTTAATCATGTCATTAATCTCCTGCTGGATGCTTGCGAGGGATTATTAGACAGCATTAAATATACCGAGAAAAATTAGAGAACTAAAGCAAGACTTGAAATAAGCAGGCTTTGTCAATATTCCAAAACGCGGTAAAGGAATTGACACTCCCCAGCCTAAAGGCGTGGGGATTCTTCGTTCTGCGACTGCCCTTGCCCTAGCAGGACGTGTCCAACTAGAGTAGAGGGGCCGAAGGGAAAATTTTCTACCAAGTTAAGTCGCAGCTGTTTGCTAAATAATTTTCCAAAAAAAAAGAGGGCGTAACCCTCCTTTTTAACAGCTATCATTGATTTAACTAGCCGTTGTCAGAAGTCTCCCATCAGGGGTCTTTGATTTGATGGGTAGACGGGGCGTTCCTGGGGAACACTTTCGACAAAAACCAAGCCAAGAGTAAAAAAGAATTTTGATTCTATTCCATCCGATTATCTATAAAGCTCAGGAGCTGGGCTGTTCACCTATCGCCTTGGTGTAAGACTTCTCTATTCCTAGGAGTAGAAAAGCACGCCCATTGGGTAGGAAGCTCCCATCAGGGGTTTTCGATTTGATGGGAGTAGCTCACCCTACTCATTGGTAGCAGAGACAATCTCTTCTTCTTCAGAAACAGAAGAAGATTCATTTTCTTCGGTACTGGTTGCCTCTGGGGATTCTTCTTCTGCCATATTTTCAGCAGCAGCGGTCTCTTTTGTTTCTTCTTCGGCAACAGCGGCCTCGGCTTCTGCTGTTTCTTCGCTAATGGCTTCAGTTTCAGCAGTAACTGTTTCAGCTTCCCCTGACTCAGCAGTTGCGGTTTCCTCAGTACTTTCTGAGCTTTCTTGTTCGCTAGGACGTTGGCCAATGGGTCCAAACTCTTCATTGAGCTGGGCCTCAATATCTTCACTAGCCAACCCTTGGGTTTGCAGTTGCAGCTTGCGGCGGAAGCGTTGTGCCATGCGGTCAGCTTGGTCAACCACCAGTTGACGATTATTGAGCATCGCCCCGGCAATGGGTTCTAACTGTTTGGTAGACAGCGAAATTCGTCCCCGTTCTGCATCTAAATCAATGATCATCACTTTCAGTTCATCATTGATATCAAAAACGCTGCTGGGGGTATCAATGTGGTCATGAGAAATTTCCGAAATGTGGAGCAACCCGCTGACCCCACCGATATCAATAAAGGCACCGTAGGGCTTGATACCGCGAACTGAGCCAATAACAACTTCTCCGACTTTTAAGCCGCTCATCTTCCGTTCCACTAATGCTCGTCGGTGGCTGAGAACCAAGCGATTGCGCTCTTCATCCACTTCTAAGAATTTCAAGGGCAGTTCTTGGGCTACTAAATCTTCTTTGGGTTGGCGCGTGCTAATGTGAGAACCGGGAATAAAGCCTCTGAGTCCTTCAATGCGAACTAAAGCACCGCCTCGGTTCGTGGCAAACACCCCGGAGCGTACTGTGGCATCTTCGGCTTGAAGTTGACGAACCCGTTCCCAAGCCCGCATGTACTCGATGCGTCGAATGGAAAGGGTTAATTGGCCATCTTCATTCTCGTCAGTCAGAATGAAAAATTCTCTTGTTTCATCTGGTTGGAGAACTTCGCTTGGCTCCTCCACACGATTAATCGACATTTCCTGAATGGGGATATAGGCAGCGGTTTTTGCCCCAATGTCAATCAATGCGCCCCTGGGTTCGACGCTAAAAACCACCCCTGGAACGATATCACCGGGGTTGAAATGATAATCGTATTCATCTAGGAGGACAGCAAAATCCTCGTGAGTAAAACCAATGTCTCGATTCGATGTTGCGTTCTGACTGACCATGTGTGTTTCAGTTCCTATGTTTTGATCTCCGTTTTGTTGATAATTGTTCCTCAAATCAGATGTACACTTCAGTTTACTGAGTAAAAATATGGTACAAGCACCTTATTATAACTGATTTTAATTTTATTTTAATTGATCAATCTTGATATTGAAAAACCCGAGCCAAACTGCCATCCCTTTTCTGTGAAAGGAACAGCAGAACCCTGGCTCAGGTGTTGTATTAAGGTTAACAATCCCAATTATTTATTAATGCGGGGAGGTTCACGAAATGCGACGGCGAAAAACAAAGTCGCGATCGCGCAAGCCAAAATCAGAATATATGCAACAGCTTCCATAATCTTAAAATTTGTTGATCCCTTCACTTAACAGTTTATCAGCAAAAACAAACATTGGGAGAGGGAAGCTTAAAACAACTCCCCTCTCCCATGTTCCAATGAGCTTTAATTAAGTCAAACTAAGCGCGATTGGGGTTGCGAGTGGTTTCGTCTCCCACTTTCTGGAAAGCGCCCCATTCCACTTGTTCATCTAAGTCAGCTTCAATACCGGCGAAGACATCGCGATAGAGGGTACGGGAGCCGTGCCAAATATGGCCAAAGAAGAACAAGAGGGCAAATACAGCGTGACCATAGGTAAACCAACCGCGAGGACTGGTACGGAATACCCCGTCCGAATCCAGGGTTTCTTTGTCAAACTCAAAGACTTCTCCCAATTGCGCCTTCCGCGCATATTGCTTAACTTTATAGGGATCTTCAAAGGTTTGACCGTCTAAGGCACCGCCATAGAAACTGACGGTAACTCCCATTTGCTCAATGCTGTATTTGGATTCAGAGCGACGGAAGGGAACATCCGCCCGAACGACGCCATTTTCGTCTTCCAAGATAATGGGGAAGGTTTCAAAGAAGTTGGGAATCCGACGAACCGTAAGTTCGCGGCCTTCTGCATCTTTAAATACGGGATAGCCTAACCAAGCTTGGGCAATGCCATCTCCTTGGTTCATGGGACCAACCCGGAATAAACCGCCCTTGGAGGGGTTATTGCCAACGTAGTCGTAGAATGCCAGTTTTTCCGGAATTTGCGACCAGGCTTCAGAACGGCTATATCCCTGCGCCATGTAGTTATCCACACGACGTTCAATTTCTTCTTGGAAATAGCCTTGGTCCCACTGATAACGGGTGGGGCCAAATAGTTCAATGGGGGTGGTGGCGCTGCCATACCACATGGTTCCGGCCACAACAAACGCCGCAAAGAAAACGGCTGCAATGCTGCTGGAAAGGACGGTTTCAATGTTCCCCATCCGCAAAGCTCGATACAGTCTTTGCGGGGGCCGTACTGCCAAGTGGAAAATCCCGGCAATAATGCCGACAATTCCTGCGGCAATGTGGTGAGCGACAACCCCACCGGCATTAAAGGGATTAAAGCCTTCCGGTCCCCATTCTGGGGCCACGGGTTCCACATGCCCTGTCAAGCCGTAGGGGTCCGATACCCACATTCCTGGGCCAAATAAGCCCGTCAGGTGGAAAGCGCCAAAGCCAAAGCAGAGTAATCCTGCTAAGAATAAGTGAATGCCGAACATTTTGGGCAAGTCAAGGGCAGGCTCGCCGGTGCGGGGATCGTAGAATAAGTCTAAATCCCAATACACCCAGTGCCAGCAAGCCGCTAAAAACAGCAATCCCGAGAGGATAATATGCGCGATCGCGACCCCTTCAAACGACCAGATACCTGGATCAACTGCCGTTTCGCCGGTGACACTCCAACCGCCCCAAGATTCTGTGACACCTAAGCGCGCCATAAACGGCAACACAAACATGCCTTGTCGCCACATGGGGTTTAAAACTGGATCACTGGGATCAAAGGTAGCTAATTCAAATAACGCCATTGATCCTGCCCAGCCTGCAACTAGCGCAGTGTGCATTAAATGCACAGAAATTAGTCGTCCTGGATCATTTAAAACAACCGTGTGAACTCGATACCAAGGTAGTCCCATAGACTACGCTCCTCCTTAATAAATGAGAGCCAACGTTTACAAAAATTTTACTTCTTTCTTTATAACGAACTTGCTCCTTTTATGGGAACGCGATTTTTAATCCACAGCTAGCGACTCAGCAAAATAATTTTTTCAGAGAATCGCTAACTTGCTTCCCTTTTTTTTAACAAGTTGTGAATGGAGCTAGCGACCAATCCCAACAGGATTGCCGCTGCTTCCGTTTAGCCATCTTATCAGACTAAACCCGCCATTCTCGGTTGAGTTGGGGAATCCCCCATAATTTTCTTTTAGGAAACAAGGCCGTACCGCTCACGATTGAGGGTCGTCCCTCATTGCTAGTCGAACCGAGCCGGTCTGACTAACTGAGTTCAAGAAAACTGAAGATTATCTTAAAAAGTGTAACTTTTGTTAGAGCAGTCTTGCAATTGTCCCGTTTTCTAATGTTAGACAATCAGTTGCCAAAACAGAACAGTTAACGCCAATATCGCTAAATGTTGTGGCAAAAGCGACCAAAACGAACGACGAAGAATTTTTTGCGTCAAAATGACGGATAAAGAACTGCCAACAAACAAGGTGACCCCTTGTAAAAATTGAAGGACTGCCGGATGGGCCACTGCAATAGGCAACCCTTCGCCGCTAAAGCCAAACGTTGCAAATGCCACTGGAATAAGACGCCCCCCTTCACCTAAACCTAAATCCAGATAATGGGCTAAGTTTCCCACTAAAACCAGGGGTAAATAACCGTAAGCGCTTTCTACAAACGGACGCGGTCTAATGTGAAGCCCTTTGGGATTAATCCAGGTTTGGAACTGATGGAGCAGCCCCATGGTTACTTGCGCCAATAGCGGCAGCAAAGCGGGTAAACTCAATAAAGCAACAGACACTGTCGCATGAACCCAGAAATTCTCTAAGTTCCAATTGAGGCCCAAATCACTTTGAATTTCGGGGAGACGGTGTAAAAAGACCAAATCCAATAATAGGAGCAATAACGCCACTTCATAAGAGCGCGGTTTATGGGTAGTCCATAATTCAATACCAGGGGGCCGTAAATTCACTTCCACTGAACGATGGGGACAAGCTTTGAGACAAGTCATGCACAGAACACAGTCCCGGTTATCGTCCAGTTGCGCAGGGTGGGAATATAAGGGACACCCCCAGGTTTCTTGTCCTTCCCCTTTGGCAGGACCGCCTTTATAACATTGGTAGGTGGTGCATTCTGCGGAACAAGTGCCCTGTTGCGCTCGCAGTTCGGTCATGGACAGCTTGGCAAACATGCCGTTCATGCCGCCGATGGGACAGAGATAGCGACACCAAAACCGGCGTTCAAACAGCAGCGAAAAGATAATTGCCCCAGCAGTAATGAGAAGCAGTAAGCAAGCGGATAAGTAAGCAGTATTTTGCAAATTCCAGAGTTCTTCCCATAGTAAAATGAGAGCAAATAACCCGAATAAGAACCAACCGCCCCAACGTTCTGCCGATTGACGGGGCCAACGTTTCAGTTCTCGGGGAAACAACCACAGGGAAATTTTCTGCACTAATTCCCCGTAAATCATAAAGGGACAAACGGCGCACCATAAGCGTCCCACAAATGGAAAAGCCATGAGTACCCCTGGCCACCACCAGGCCCAGAATAGATTGAGAGCAAAGTTTTCCGAACGGGTTTGCGGGCCTAGAAATAAAACAGCTACCACAAAGGTAAACGCGGGCAAGACAAACCAGTAATTCAAACGGTCCGGCCACCAAGGGCTGCGGAGAAACCGGCGGAATCGAGGGGAAATATTTAATAAGTTTAAGCGCAGTTGTTTTTTCTTGCTTTGGGAAGGCCAGAGAATTTCTTCAGTGAGGGCTTGTCCTTCCGGCAGCTGCAAAATTGCGCGTCGGATAAGATTTTCTAATTCCGTGAGGTTATTGGGAAAATCGTAGGCTTGTAGGCGACGAATCGCTTCTAGGGTGACTTGTGGCTTCGGCAACCCTTTACTACGACAGGTTAAACTAATGTAATACTTAACTTGGTCTTCTAAGTCCCGTTTGCGCACCCGTAACGGGGGAACTTTAATCCGTTGTTCCACTACCGAATCCAATTCGGGAACGGTTTTTTCCGAAATGAGAATGATTCGGGCTTGAGAAGTTTTTGGCGGCGGTGCGGGTTCATCGGCGCGGGGAACCGGGGTATAGGTGTTATTTTTAAGGAGTTGCGCGATCGCGGGACGCAATTGTTCATCTAGTTCTTGTACGTTATTCAAAACTAGCGTCCCCTCTCCTAAGGCCTCGATTAACCCAAATTTGCCGTTGGCACGGCCAAATAATTCGGCACCGCTAACTTGTAGAGTACTGCAATCGATTTTAATAATGGGTTCTCGCCGCCAGGAGGAACCAAAATGAATCAGGGCAGCAGCGTTGTCTTTGCCTAAGCCCGGTTCTCCAAAAATTAAGACAGATTGGCGGTTGTCTGAGGCTTGTTTAATTTGTTGCCGCAACCGCACTGCGTAACGGCTTCTGCCAACAATTCCCCGCCTGGCTTTGGTCACTAAGTAGGGACGCAGAATATAGGCACGTTCTTGTTCAAAATCTAATTGTGAGGAAACTAGGGCCAATTCTTCCGCTAACTGTTGCGAAAATACTTGTGTAATTTCGGGATATTTTGCAATTAAAGCCCGCATTTTTTCGCTATTGATAAACCAAAACCGACACTCGCTTTGGGTAATGACTGTTTCCCGCGTCGGCTGATTGAGAATTAGCGATTGCAGATTGATAATACTACCGGGAAGTAAACTTAAATTCGGCGATAACTTCCCAGCCGTTTTGGTTGTCAATTTTGGCGAGGGTTGACTTTCAATTTGTCCTGATTGGAGAATGTAAATTCCTAACGGTTGCGTTTCTGCTTTAACTAAAACTTGGTCGGGACCGGCGATTCGTTCTTCCAATAGAGGCGCGATCGCGCTCAGCACATTTTCCGATAAAACCGTCAATGGGGTCCTTTCTTGCAACCAAGTTACTAATTGGGGAACATCCATCTCCTTCCCTCCATCTTCGTTGTAGTTCATATTTTAAAGTGACTCTTTCAAACTAGGGATTAAGTTTTATGATAGAACCAATAAATTTTTTAGTTCCCCTGGGGTTACTTGGTTTAATTATTTTAGCCGCAATTTTTTTTGCATCTCGCTCTCGCTAAATCAAGTTATCTCTAAATTACTTACTTATCTATTCATGCCTGCGATACAATCAATTTTATCGATAATTAATTAATTTTTTATTCAATAAAAATTAGGAATATTCTGAGTTATTTTTTCAAATTGAGAATTAATTGATAGACTTTTTCATGACAATTAAGAGCCGCAATCTGATCTTGATTTGTAATCTTTAATGCGCGATTTTATTTAAATGAGGGGACTGTAACAACCCTGGGTTAAAAATACGTTATAGTGGGAACGCGCAAACATTGGGAATTATCCCGCAATGAAAAAGGCTTTTACTTTTGGAATCGACTGTGATTGCCCAACAGCTACTCCAGCGTTACCACTCTCTAATTGACGATCCCCAGGCGTTTCTGAAGTGCATGGAACAGCCGCCTCCCACTTGCATTTGGGCTAATCCCGAGAAAGCAAGCCCGGAAGCAGTGGCCAAATTTCTACAATCGCAGGGCATTTCCTGTGAACCTTTGTCTTGGTATCCCCATGCTTTTCGCATCCCCCATTGGAACAAACCAGGGTCTACCCTTGCCTTTGCCACAGGATGGTATAATACTCAGGAAGAAATTTCCTTGACTGCCGTCAATGCCCTAAATCCGCAATTCAGCGATCGCGTTCTGGATTTATGTGCCGCGCCTGGGGGAAAAACAGCTCAAATCGCAACACAGTTACAGGGAACTGGGACGGTAGTCGCCAATGAAGTGCAAGTGCCTCGCCTTTCTAGTTTGCGGGCGATGCTCGATCGCTTAGGCATCTTAAATGTCGTCGCTACCAATTACGATGGTCGCGTTATCCCACTGCCCAATCATTCCTTTGATCGCGTTCTGGTGGATGTTCCTTGTTCCGGGGAAGGGTCCCTTCGTAAAACCAAAGCGAGCTGGAACCAAAAATATCCTGATTACAGTTCCCGAATTGCCAAAACCCAACAAAAATTGCTGGATCGGGCTTTGCAACTAGTTAAACCGGGAGGGACGGTGGTCTATAGTACCTGCACCTTTGCCCCGGAAGAGAACGAAGCGGTTATTGATGCGGTTTTAGGCGATCGCGGCTGGCTGGAATCCGCAAAAATCCCCCAAATTCGAGGGATGGATGGCTTACGACAATGGGAAGGCCATTCCTTTCGAGAAGATTTAGCCCATGCCCAACGCTATTTTCCCCATTTCAACAATACCGGCGGCTTTTTTGTCGCCCGCATCCGTCGTAGTGATGTTGGCTTAAAATTCGCTGCCCAGAAAAAAGAACACACTTCTCTTCACCCTATCCCGCAACCATTGCCGGAGTCCCAAGTTTTTCAGTGGTTTTGCTATCGCTTTGGGATGGATCCCAACCTGTTTGCCAATTGCCGACTTTGGGCAAAGGGGAAGGATAAACTTTGGCTCACCAATGCTGGTTGTGAACCGCCTCCCCGGGTCTTTATCCAAACGTTGGGTATGCCTGTGCTGCGGGTGGAATATAAACCTACTACTTATGCCCTGCAACGGTTTGGTCCCCATATTACTCGCAACGCCATTGCACTAGACGATTTTGATGCTGTGCAACAGTTTTTACTGGGAAAATCGCAACCGTTGACGGCTTCCGTGGAACCGGGCTATGTTCATGTTCATTATGGGGACTATCATCTGGGTTGCGGGTTGTATAAGTCGGGATTGCTTCGGTCGCAAATACCTAAAAGCATCCGGACAATGGTAGGGCTTGTTAATGGTTAGGCCAAAACGCAATCAGGAAACGACCCATCGATGACCCCCATAATAATCATCGATTATTGAGTTTTCTTTTCTAATTATTCAGGATTTTGCAACAGGGAAGAATCAACTTCAATTCCCAGTGCTTGGGCAACCCGTTGGCCATAATCGGTATCGGCGCGGAAAAAATGACACAGCTGGCGTTTTTGGATTTCTTTGTCCGCTTCTCCCAATTTGGACGCGATCGCGTTGGCAGTGCGATTTTTATGATCCTCATCTAAAACGCGCCATAGCATGCCGGGTTGGGTATAATTATCTTCTTGTTGGGAATCATAGCGGTCAGCACTAACATTTCCCAATGGCAGGGCTGGTTCTTTATATTCCGGCGCTTCTTTCGGGGTATCTTCGTAGCTGTTGGGATAATAGTTCGGGCTGTTGCCGCCATATCCAGTTGACATTGCCCCATCCCGTTGATAGTTCATCACCGGGCAGCGCGGTTGATTCACTGGAATTTGATGATAGTTGGTACCCAGGCGATAGCGATGGGCATCGCCATAGGACATGAGACGGGCTTGCAATACCTTATCCGGACTTGCCCGAATTCCTGGAACAAAAGCAGAGGGGCTAAAAGCAGCTTCTTCCACTTCCGCAAAATAGTTTTCGGGGTTGCGATTTAACTCTAACGTCCCAATATCCATCAAGGGAAATTCATCATGGGGCCATACTTTTGTCAAATCAAAGGGATTCCAACGGAAATTTTGCGCTTGCTGTTCCGTCATAATTTGAACACAGACACGCCAGCTAGGATAATTTCTCCGTTCAATCGCTTCATATAAGTCTTTCTGATGGGATTCGCGATCAATCCCAATCGTATTGGCCGCTTGTTCATCGCTTAGGCATTTTACCCCTTGCCGGGTTTTGAGATGAAACTTGCACCAAACCCGTTCCCCATCGGCATTAATAAAGGAAAAGGTGTGGCTGCCGTAGCCGTTCATATGGCGATAGCTAGCAGGAAGACCGCGATCGCTGAATAAAATGGTAATTTGGTGCAGCGATTCCGGATTCAGCGACCAGAAATCCCACTGCATATTGGGATCGCGAAGATTGGTTTGAGGATGGCGTTTTTGCGAGTGAATCAACTGTTGGAATTTATAGGGATCGCGAATGAAGAAAACCGGGGTATTGTTCCCAACTAAATCCCAGTTGCCTTCCTCAGTGTAGAATTTAATCGCAAAGCCGCGAACATCTCGTTCGGCATCAGCTGCCCCGCGTTCTCCAGCCACTGTGGAAAAGCGGACAAATACATCTGTTTGTTGACCAGCTTCTGACAGGAATTTAGCTTTGGTATATTGAGGAATGGGATTGGTAACAGTGAATGTGCCATAAGCGCCGGACCCTTTTGCGTGAACCACTCGTTCGGGAATTCGCTCCCGGTTAAAGTGCTGCATTTGTTCTAGGAGTTGGAAATCCTGCATTAAAACAGGTCCGCGTTCTCCAGCAGTGAGGGAATTTTGATTATCTCCAATGGGACAACCATTGGAATTTGTTAAGTGTTTCTGTTCACTCATGAAGATCGCTTCCTTATTGAGTTGGCTAAATGAGTTGAATTCAATTATTTGAACGAATGAGCTAATAGCTATGACAACATAACTGGACTTTTTTCATCAAATAGATTTTGGAATAGATCTTAATTGTTTCCCATTTTTATATTAAGAATTGCTATTGTAGCATAAGTACTTAAATTGATTTTTGTTAATAGTTAATGAATCAATCAAGTATTGTCTCTGATTTTCCAATGTTATATTAATCAAAAAATCAGCATTTTAAATTAAACGATGACAATTTATGATTGGCTAGTTATTGGCGGCGGAATTACCGGGGCAGCATTAGCTTACGAATTGCAAGCCCAAGGCAACAAGGTTTTATTGTTAGAACCCAATTCTAATCTGAACAATGCAACGCGCTATAGTTATGGGGGACTTCCTTTTTGGGCAACTTCTCCAGAGACTAAAGAACTTTGTGCCGAGGGAATGAGCATCCATCGTCAACTTCCAGAAATCTTGGATTGCGATACTGAATTTCAAGAAATCAATCTATTATTAACTATAAAAAAAAATGAGTCTCCTGAAAAAATTCTCAAACAATATCAAAGCTGTGAAATTCCGCCCCAATTATTAAGCGTTGCCGAAAGTTGTGAATTAGAACCGTTATTAAATCCTAGCGCGATCGCGGGAGCGATTTATTTTCCCCATGGTCATATTAACCCTGTTAAAACCAATGAAGCTTATCTTAAAACCTTTACCCGTCTCGGCGGCACAATGATCCATGAATCGGTCAATTCCTTTCAGTTTCATCAAGAAACAGTTGTCGGCGCCAAAACCGATCAAAATACTTATCGTGCTGACAAAACAGTGGTTTGTGCTGGGGGATTGACCCGTCGCTTATTAAAACAATCGAGCGTGACAGTGCCTGTTTATTTCACTCACGCCGAATTACTAGAAACACCGCCCCTTGATTTAAAATTAAATACTTTAATTATGCCTGCCCATGACCAACGCTTGCGCTTAGAAGCCAAAGCAACGGCACTGGAACAAGAATCTTTATGGGATCAACCGGAAGAAGATCTTGGATCCGCCGTTATTGATCCAGGGGCAATTCAGTTTCGCGATGGCCATTTGTGTATCGGTCAAATTAGCCGTACCTTAACCGATCCCAATTCCAAAGTTGATGCCACTGCCAGCGAGGCTTGGTTGCGTGAGGAAATTGGCACCTTATTGCCAGCATTAAAAGATGTTCCTGCCCAATGGCACAGTTGTTTAATTGCCTTTAGTCCCAATCGGGAATCAACAATCGGTAAACTAGAGGAGTATGATGGGATTTATGTGTTTTCCGGCTTTACCAGTCCCCTTCTATTGGCCCCTCCTTTAGCCAGACGATTCGCGCGATCGGTTAGCTGAAAGTAAACTACCTTACTTAACGAGCAACTGTCCCTCGACTAGAACGGTATGTATACTCGCTCACCGAAGGATTGGGATGATTGGGATCAATCAGTTTTGTTCCTTGTTTCCAATGATTCGGTTCAGCAAGAATTGCTTGGTAAGTGCCATCCTTTTGTTTAGAAACCAGCATCCACATCTTACTGTGCTCACTACAGAAAAGTTCCTCTAGCCAAGAGCTGGTATCGAGATATTCTCCTTTCATGGCAAGGAATTTTGCTTTTTTACTAGAAATCCCAAGATGCTTTTTGATGTTAGCAGCACCTTCGTAAAAAACACGATGTTTCTCACTTCCAAAACGCCATAGTCTTTCTCCACAGTAGGGACAATAAAACTTGGGGGTTTTTTTGTAACGGCTGCGTTTGTTAGGCATTTGCGACACTCCTCTAAAATACTCCAGTATTTTTTAAGTAATAAAACGTAAATTTGCACAAAAAGGGATACGTGATTACGTGATAATTTTTCTTCCCTGATCAGAGATAATTCTTGGCACTTCCTATCGAAATAGAAAGTTGCTCTTTTATGGAGTTCAAGCTGCTTTTGAATTTTATAACACCTGTGTAGAAACGCAATACGCCCTACACAAAGTATTAGTTAGTATTTACTTGATGACTCTGAACGATTGCTTGGTTTCCGGAATTATGTAAATAATAACATTTAAATGCTAGGGTTGCAATTACACGTTATTAGTAAAATAAATTGTATGACAAAAAGTAATAAGTTTAATTAAATAATATAACCCATAATTAGTTTGGATCTCCCACACTTTCTTATCAATTTACCAAAAATGAAGGGTCTAAAGCCCCGCCGTTTACGGCGTTCTGTGATATAATGAAAGCTAAGTAAGGACAGGCAGTCTTGAATAAGGCTCGTAGAGGGTAAAGAAGCGGGGACAAGGTCTGGATTAAGTGACCTATTGTCTAGTTTCTCCCGGTGAAGCGAGAATCTCTTTCCTTCTAGGGAAGAGAGTGTCAATTAGCGTTGGCAATTAATGGGAAAGAGTTCGTCGCCGGAGTCGCTTATCCGGCCCAGGATTTTAAAAGCCAGCCGAGAATGATTCCTAAACCGCCAAATCGCACTGCTAACCAAAACGGTTCCAGCAGATCTTTCCAGCTGACAAGACGGCTTTCTAGGTTATAGTCTAACGTCTCTAATTCTGATTGCAGACGTTGCAGTTTTGCTTTTAGTTCCTCTTTTTGCGTTCGATCGCGCTGAATTTGATAATACCGCCGTCGCAGATCAATCAGCGCTTGTTCCAGTTCCTGCAGGCGAGTTTCCCATTGGTCATCGTTTGGTGGCGGCTGAGAATTAGAAGGAGACATTATACAATAGACTTAACAGGCTCCTTAGTTATTGTACCCTTGTGAGGAAAGCAAATTCATGTCACAACTTAGTCCATCGGCCACTCGTGATGAACTCTCAGAAAAAAGTACTTTAGAGTTGGCGCAATTGTTGGCCCAAAAATGCGCGATCGCGCCCAACGATTGGCATCGTCTCAAAGCCAACCGCAAAGCCCAAGCCAATCAGCATATTACTGCGGCTCTGGTGTATTTACAATCCGACCAAACCGAAGAAGCCCTAGCCCACCTTCAACAAGCAGCGGGCTGGCTGGATCGCTCAATTTCAGCGCCCCCATGTCCGACGCACGGCAACCATTAGACACTGGCATGCATTTTTAACTGTTCCCAACCTTTTCCTTCATACCCATAAGGAAACTGTTGGGGATCGAGAATTTCGGCGAGAATTTCGATCGAATCCACTAAACGGGGACCCGGGCGGTTAAAGTAAGCATTGCCGTCAGCCACATAAACTCGGTTCTCTTGTACTGCCTTTAACTGGGACCAACCAGAACGTTGGGTTAAACTTTGGGCTTCTTGGCGAGTCCGTTCTAGATCAAAGCCACAAGGCATAATTACAATAACATCGGGATTGGCATGATGCAGCTCTTGCCAGTCCACATAGCGCGATCGCGCCCCGGTTTCATCCAAAACTGGAGTTCCCCCGGCAATTTTAATCAATTCCGGAAGCCAATTTCCCCCCGACATTAGCGGATCAATCCATTCGATGGTGGCAACGCGAGGGCGATCATGGGTTGCAATTTCATCTGTAATGCGAGTGCATGCATCAACGCGGCTTTGAAGCTCGCTGAGGGCTTGTTGGGAATCCACTCCGAGACGGGTGGCAACACGCTTCATATCTATCCAGACTTCCGTTAAGACATTTCCCTGTAGAGAAATAATTTCCGGTTGACTGGCTATCAGCTGTGCTGTTGCTTGTTGCACTTGAGCCATACTAACGGCGCAAGCATCGCATTGATCTTGCGTAATAATATGAGTCGGTTGCAATTGTTCTAAAACATCAGTTTTAAGTTCGTAAATACTTAATGCTGACTGCATTAATGCTTGGACATCTTCATTAATCCCAGCGCTGCTTTTTTGGGAATTTAACTGGGCTTCGGTGCAAACTGGCAAAGATTGAATCTCTGGAGGATAATCGCATTCGTGAGAACGACCAACGAGACAATCGGTTAAGCCTAAAGCAGCCACTGTTTCCGTTGCACTAGGCAATAAGGAAACAATTCTTAAAGAGTTGGATGTTGTCATAATAACCTAAAGAAGTAAGCCCCGTCCATCCGTTTGAAACGGATGGCTTTCTGACTGGTTTACTGTAAATTGGCAATAGAGGAGAAAAAAACACGCGGCGAAAACGGAATCTTAATTCTTTTGTAACGAATTTGAGAGATAATGATCAATTTTTTCTATCGACAGAAATAGATTTTCATGGGACTTGTTAAACTTTAATTAGATTAAAAAGAAATATCAATGAAAGATCATTCCCGTTCACCACAATTAATCCTTTACCTAATTCCCATTTTCGGAACTCTTCCTGCTGTATGGACACTTTGCCGTAAAAACGGAACTCCTCAACAACGTGCTGTCAGTCGTTTATCTGTGATGCTTGCTTTATCCTGGTTCCTTGCTTATAGTTTGCTGGGAGCAGGCGGCAGTTTAACACCCTCCACGATTTGGTCTCTCCGGTTACTGTATCTTGATGGATTAATTACTTCCGGTTACTTTATTAGTTGCTTAGTCTTGCTTATTCGCATCTGGCAAGGGAAATCTCCAAAACTTCCCGGCATTAGCCCCCTCTTAAGCAATCATTAGAATCCGCGTCGATTGATCGCACCGAGTGTCCAAGGCTACTTTTTCGCCGACACTAGCAAGGTATCTCGTCGAACAACTAATTCACCTCTTTTGAGGGCATTACGCCATTGTTGACCGATTTTCCACGCGCGAAATTTGCTCACATTCCAGCGCGGGTTGGGCGGATAACCGGCAAACCCGGAACGCAGAGCAGGATAGTTGCTTTCGGGAAGGGTTGTGCTAACGGAGACGTTCTGAGATAATTCGACAATTGGTCCTTGTTCCCGTTGCCGTGTTTTTAACATTGCGTTACCCCCTATTTTCTATCAAATGGATCAAAGTTTGCGACAAATTGCTCAGGGAGAAGGGGAGGAGATTCTTAATATATCGCAATCAACAGCATGAACTGATTGAGCAATGGTCTGGTTAATGGCGTGAGTTCTCCACAAGCACTAGGTAATGCTGTATGATAGAATTCTTGAGACATTACTGAGTAATGGCAATGCTTCCTGAGTTCAGAAGCCTTTGGGAAAACACATTGGGATGGTCTCCCTCTCTCCAACAGCAGCAACAATTGGAATCGCTTTATCAAGGGATTTCAACAAAAAATCGTCAATTGAATCTAACTCGCTTGAGTGAGCCGGAAGCGTTCTGGGAAAAACACCTTTGGGATTCTTTGCGAGGAATCATTCCCCTAGGCTGGGAGAGAATCACGACCGCTTCCTTTATTGATATTGGTTGCGGGGCTGGGTTTCCAGGCCTTCCCATCGCGATCGCGCTCCCTGAAGCTAGAGTAACACTCTTGGATGCGACCCGAAAAAAAATGGTTTACCTCAACAAGTTGATTGCGCAATTGGGGTTATCTCAAGTCAATACCGTCACTGGGAGAGCAGAAACCTTAGGGAAAGATTCCCAACACCGAGAGCGTTATGATGTTGCCCTGTTAAGAGCTGTGGCCGCTGCGCCTGTTTGTGCTGAATATGCATTTCCTTTCCTCAAAGTGGGAGGAATAGCAGTGCTGTATCGCGGTCGCTGGAACGAACAAGAGCAAGCTGCCTTAAATCAAGCTTTAAACCAACTCGGCGGAATGATTTGGCAAGTAGAAGCGTTTTCTACTCCCCTAACCGAGAGCAAGCGCCATTGTCTTTACCTAAAAAAGACGGAACCAACCCGAGATTTGTTCCCTCGCGCTGTGGGAATGGCTAAGCAAGCCCCTCTCGGCAACTAGTCCTTTAAGAACGCGATCGCTGATTCTTCCTTTCAGAAGCGAAAAAGAACCTATCACAAATTGGTTTGAGAATTAGAAAAATAACGATGAAAAAGCCCCAGGGAGTCTTGCCTTGTTTCGACCCCTGGAGCCTTCCCGTTCGATTACTCCTCACTCACCACTAGTCATAAACTAACGAGTTTCTCATGAAGCAACAAGAGAGTAAGTGACAATTTTCTAATTGACCGATAATTATTTTATTAGGGTATCAAGCCCCTCATTGGGCGAATTAAATTGAAGCCCCAGTCCCTAACTCTTGTTGGAACTGGAAGCAAATTCCTGATTAACCTCTGGAATGCCTGCTTTTTGTTCTTTTGTCCAAACTGAGGTGCAAGGAATTTTTGCCAAATCCGCATTGTGGGCATATTTTTTGGCAATTTCCGTGACTTCGTAGAGCAATCCTTCCTCTAAGGTAGTGGGTTCTAACCCCATTTCTAAGAAACAATTATTTTCTACTTGCAGGTCATTTTCCGCTGCTTCTTTTCGGGGATTGTCCACATAAGCCACCTCGGTTCCTGTCAAGCGAGCGATTAAGTTCGCTAAATCCCGAATCCGATGGGTTTCTGTCATTTGGTTGAGAATTTTTACCCGTTCCCCTTTTTCAGGAGGATACTGAAGGGCGAGTTCGATGCAGCGAACCGTATTTTGAATATGGATAAAAGCACGGGTTTGACCCCCCGTTCCATGGACAGTCAAAGGATAGCCAATGGCCGCCTGCATGAGAAAGCGATTCAAAACTGTTCCATAATCGCCATCATAATCAAAGCGATTAATCAATCGTTCATCCAACTTGGTGTCTTCCGTATCGGTTCCCCATACAATTCCCTGGTGCAAATCAGTCACCCGCACGCCATCATTTTTGTTGTAATAGGCAAACAACAACTGATCCTGGGTTTTGGTCATGTGATAGATACTGCCCGGATTTGGGGGATACAGAATTTGTTGCGGAATGCGTTCCCCGTCTTCGTTGACCACTTCAACATCCAGATAGCCTTCCGGGATCTTCATCCCAGCAGTACCATAGCCATAAACGCCCATGGTTCCTAAGTGGACAAGATGAGTATCTAATCCCGCTTCCGCGATCGCGCAGAGGATATTATGAGTAGCATTGATATTGTTATCCACCGTATAGCGGCGGTGACGCGGCGTTTTCATCGAATAGGGGGCTGCCCGTTGTTCCGCAAAATGAACGATCGCGTCCGGTTGTTCCTGATTTAGCAACTGCAGCACGCGATCGTATTCTTGCGCGAGATCAATGTTATGAAACGCCATGTCTTTGCCGCTTACCTCTTTCCAGGCTTTGAGGCGAACTCCCATGGGCGAGATCGGGGTAAGAGACCCTGCTTCCAATTCATTATCAATGTTGCGTCGAGACAAATTATCAACAATAATCACCTCATGGCCTACTTTTGACAAATGTAGGGAAGTGGGCCATCCACAGAAACCATCGCCGCCAAGAATAACTACTTTCATAATTCAGCCTATATTAACTCACTGCATCAGTCCGAGTTTTTTAAACCCGTAACTCTGATTCTCTCATTCCTTTAAAGCGTTAATTATACCATTTCACTGGCAATTGCTAATTGCCCGCTTAATCTTCCACAATCCATTCCGAAGCGCGATCGCCCAGCTCCAGGGGAATATTCACTGCTTTGCCCAACCGAGGCCGTTCCTTGGTTTGTGCAATATATTCTTGCACTTGCGCGATGCTTCCCCAAGCTTGGAGATAACTGGCAATGGCATTGAGATGTTCTAAATACTCCGTTTCACTTAAGGGAAAAGAAGCCTGTTCTAAATACCGCCACATCACTTGCAGAAAAATTTTATTCCGGAAGCGGCGCAACTGAACATCAAATGAACAACCCCATTTATTCACAATCAGTTGCTGTAGTTCCTGTCCGGTCATAGATAATCTTAAAAATGAACTTGACTGAGAATATAGCGCAACCGATCATAATCATCCTTCAGCAAAGTGCTTAATTGGCGCCCAGCTTCTACTAACCACTCTCGGTCGGCTTGACGCAAGCGATAAATTTCTCGCAAAACAGCTGCCACCAGCGAATCCACAGGAACCGTTTTCACATCCAGCAGTGTCCGCAGAAAATCTAACTTTTCCGTAAAGCGCATGATTTCGCTGCTTTCACAATGATAAACCCCCTGATGGATTTGGGGGGGACGCGGCGGAAGATACTGATAACATCGTCCCTGATTCGCGCCGTTACCATTATTTTCCCCTTCTGGGGCAAAAAAGCCGAGAATACTGACCCGAAACTCCGTTTTTAACATGGCAAAAATTTGGGGTTGTTCTTCCCGCAAGTCGCTTAAGGAGAGTCCTAAGGCACGGGCACGGTGCACGGAGTCGATGGGCGTTGTTGTGACATAAGTAACCACGGCTAACACTTCATTGCCCGATTGTTCATCAAAAGACTTGACCCAACTGCCAAAGGCAGGCATAGACGGAAAAGAAAGATCCTCCGGTTCTAAGCATTGGGCTAAAAAGTCCGTCGTCGTGGTTTCAATAACTTCAGCAAAGTGATTGGGATGGAGATTTTCGGTAGAAAATTGAGGAAGCGGAATTCGCATGGGCGCCACTTATTTCTTTTTACGACCTTTACGAGGAGTGACTTCTTCTAATTCTGAGAACTTAAAGGTCACTAGTTTATCCCAATTTCCTCCTTCAAATAAGACCGCAACGTTATCATCGGTAATCCGTTGTACCATTCCTTCAAAGCGATAGTAAATATCATCCGCGTTGGTAACGGTGACTTTGCTTCCTGGCAGAATCATAGGCGTTATTCCTAATTATCTTGTTTTAAGCAACTTTTATTAATCTACAGCTTAGCAACAATCATGGAGAATGGACAATAACGGCGACAGTAGGGTGAGGATTGTTGAATCCCCACCTACGGTTAGCGATTAAGTTTTCACGGTTTGTTGCGCTTCACTTTAACCGGGGAAAGGCACTTGGGTTTTTCCCAATCCACAATAACCTTTGGGATTTTTATGCAAATATTGCTGATGATAATCCTCGGCGTGGTAGAATTCCGGGGCATCAATAATTTCGGTCGTGATATTGCCGCAGCCTTTTTCCATTAAGGCTTTTTGATACACTTGTTTAGACGATTCCGCTAACTGGCGCTGCTGGTCGTTATAAACATAAATGCCCGAGCGATATTGCGTTCCCACATCATTGCCTTGGCGCATCCCTTGAGTGGGATCATGGTTTTCCCAAAAGGTTTTCAACAAGGTTTCATAACCAATTTGGCTAGGATCATACACCACACGCACCACTTCATTATGTCCGGTCATGCCGGTGCAGACTTCTTGATAAGTGGGATTGGGCGTGATTCCGCCAGCGTAGCCTACGGCAGTACTAAACACACCGGGCAGTTGCCAAAAGGCTTTTTCTGCCCCCCAAAAACAACCCATACCAAATAAAGCCAATTCCATTCCTTCGGGAAAAGGGGGCTTGATGGGATTGCCATTAACATCATGACGATTTGTCACCGGCATTGGTTCATCTCGCCCAGGCAATGCTTCTTCCGGGCTAGGAAGACTCAGTTTTTTACCGAAACCGAATAAACCCATAATCAAATGACGTTTGCTTAATATTGGTTTGCATTTCTATTGTGACGTACTTTCGGTTGAGAAGTTGGACTTAAACAACGTCAAGTTTGCTAAAGTGGAAGGTAGGAAAACGCTGGTTAAAATCGGGAATATGACACAAGCAACTCAGTCCCAACAACAAGGAATTCAACTCTCAGAAACAGCATTAACCCATTTGAGGAAATTGCGGGAAGAACAAGGAAAAGACCTTTGTTTGCGCGTCGGCGTTCGCAACGGCGGTTGTTCCGGAATGTCCTATATGATGGATTTTGAAGAGCCTGATAATATTCGCGAAGACGATAAAGTCTTCGATTACGACGGCTTTCAAATTATTTGCGATCCCAAAAGTTTACTCTACATTTATGGACTGGAACTAGACTATAGCAATGCCTTAATTGGCGGCGGTTTCCAATTTACCAATCCCAATGCCTCACAAACCTGTGGCTGTGGCAAATCCTTTGGCGTTTAAAAGCATTTTTTGGTAAGGTAATCTCTGGGCAGGCAATCTAGTTGTCTGCCTTTGGTTTGATTAGAAACAGAACAGCAGTGATGAGTGAATCCGTTAATGAACTGTATGACAAAGGCTTAGAAAAGTATCAAGCTGGGGAACCTATTGAAAATTTAATTGCGTATTTTCAAGACTTACGCGATCGCGCCCCGAAAAATTCTGCCATTTGGTGCAGTTTAGCTTGGCTATATTTACTGGGAGATAAGCCCAATGCTGCCGTCAAAGCGGCACAAAAAAGTGTCAAACTGGATAAAAAAGCCCCCCAAGCCCGGATCAATCTCGCGATCGCGCTTTTGGAATCGGGAAAATCGGGCGTTCGGGAACAAATTGAAGCAGCGCAGGAAATGCTGAATTTAAGTTCCGAAATTAAACAAGAAGTAATCAAAAATTTAGATGACGGTTTAGCGAGAAAGCCGGATTGGAAATCCGTCAATCGTGTTAAAAGCTGGATTAGTTAATTGCTTATTCATTAATAGGAATCATGACAGAAGTAACCGAAAATCTCAAGCATTTATATGAAAAAGACTATAATCTCTGGATTTTGAAAACTGTTAACAAATTAGAAAGTCGAGAGTTTAGTAAATTGGATTTAGACAACTTAATTGAGGAAGTTGCTGATTTGAGCAAGCGGTCTAAACGAAAATTGCAAAGTCTTTTAATTAAACTAATTGAGCATTTATTAAAATTAACTTATTGGGAAAATGAAAATCAAAAAAGTAAAGGACATTGGCGAGCAGAAATTCGTAATTTTAGACAACAAATCAACTTAGAATTGGACGATAGTCCCAGTTTAAAGCCTTATCTTTTAGAAATTTATAATGATTGTTATCACAAAGGGAGAGCGATTGCAGCTGATCGATCGCAACTTCCCCTGGAGACCTTTCCTGAAACGCCAATGGCTGATCTGGAAAACATCTTAGACGAAAATTGGTTTCCCTTTGATTCAACTCAAAAAAAATCAAATTGATTGGAAACTCCTCTACTGACAAGGCAAGGGAAAAATTGGTTAACCTAGTGACTAGCTAATGCAAATTTAATATGACTGCCGTGAAGCAAAATTTAATCGGACTCAAAGCTAAGGAATTTCGGCATCCTCTCGATTTAGAAGCCACAGAAGCCCTAAAACAGTTTCCGGGCTGGGATATTGCAGTTAGAAGCCTGTTAGGCGGTGTTGCTGAACAATTTTTTTATCTTGATAATGTTGCCAGCAGTGTTCAAGTCAATGAAAAGCAACTTCCCCATATCCATAAACTTTTAGTGGAAGCTTGTCACCGACTGGATTTAGAAGTCCCGGAATTATACATTAAACAAAACCCTGCCCCTAATGCTTACACCTTCGCCATGCAGGGCAAAAAACCGTTTATTGTTTTACATACCTCTTTAATTGAACTGCTCACCCCAGAAGAAATTCAAGGGGTAATTGCCCATGAATTAGGGCATCTTAAATGCGAACATGGCGTGTATTTAACCCTGGTTAACTTATTGGTATTAGCAACCCAATTATTGCCGAGTTGGGGAGTCATCTTAGCGCAATCCTTGCAAGACCAAATGTTGGAGTGGATTCGCTGTGCTGAATTTAGTTGCGATCGCGCCGCACTTTTAGCTGTACAAGATCCCAAAGTGATCATGTCGGTGTTAATGAAACTTTCCGGCGGTTCTCCCACTCTTGCCCCGCAATTGAATTTAGATGCCTTTATTGAACAAGCCAGGGCTTATGACAAAATGAGCGACTCCCAACTGGGAGAACTGTTGAAAAATGCTCAAACTCAACAACTTAGCCATCCGGTTCCTGTCATTCGTGCCCAAGCCATTGATCGTTGGGCGAGTTCTGCAGCGTATCAACGCTTGCTAGAAAATCATCAAACCAGTTATAATAGACAGATGGAAAATATGGGCAAGTGGCGGAATTGGTAGACGCACCACACTCAAAATGTGGCGGCCTCCGGCCATGAGAGTTCGAGTCTCTCCTTGCCCACTTTCAGGTTATAAGGGGAAACTTCAAGGTCGCCCGAGGCTGATTAATTATTGCGCATTTCCTGGGCCGTTACCCCGGCAACCGTATTATTGGCATACTTCTCGTACTCGGCAATATAGAATTGCGAGGGATTTTGAATGCTTTGCACTGACGCCCGTTGCGACAGATTGTGCCACCACTGTTGGAGAAACTGACAATCCTCAGGCAAGGAAACATTGCGATAATGCTCTAAAACGCACAACCGCTCAAACCAAGGATAGAAGGTTAAATCAACTAGAGAAAGGGTATTTCCTAACCAATAATTGCCATTTTCACTCAGTTGACCAATGCCTTCTTGTTCCATAAAGTGCAAATGTTCTAGAAATTGACGCTTCCATTTTTCCTGTTTTGCAACATCTTGTTCTAGCAACATTTTATAAAAAACCGGAACGAATTTCGTGTTGGCAAAGTCAATCCAAATTTTTGCTAATGCCCGTTCTCCTGGCGTTTTTGGCATTAAAGGCGGATGGGGAAAGGCTTCATCAAGATATTCATTAATAATCGCTGATTCCCAAATCCGATAGTTGCCATGTTTAATAACAGGTACTTTGCCATAAGGAGAGACATCAGAAAACCAATCCGGTTTATTATTTAAATCAATTTCAGTTAGTTGGAAATCAATTTCTTTTTCCATTAAGGTAAGCCGAGTGCGATGGGCGAACGGACAAACACTGGCACTGTAGAGGTCAACCGTCATCAAAAACTTGCTCCTAGAGTGATCAATTGGTTCTAATTTAATGGTAGGCTAGATGCGATGTTCCCTACGGGAACCGGCGAAGCCATCCATCGCGTTGCCAAAAAGCCTTAACAATGGGAATTGTTATTAGTACCGTGAATATGAAAGGAGGCGTGGGCAAAACCACCCTCACTGTCAATCTTGCCACTTGTTTAGCGAAACATCATCAAAAACGGGTTTTAGTGGTGGATTTAGACTCACAAATTAGTGCCACGCTGAGTTTAATGCCGCCCCAAGAGTTTAGCAAAATCCGCCGCAACCGACGCACCTTGAGTTATTTAATTGATAAAATTGTTCGTCCCAATATTCGCCGCAAATACGATACGCCGGATTTAATTAATTCACAAATTAGCAACATTAGCGGTTTAGAATTGCTAGCGGGCGATATTGAACTCTACGATGAATATTTAGTCTCGAAAAAACTTCACGAAGAAGCCATTTCTGATTCCGAACAAGATTTTAATCAAGCTTGGGATAACTTTGAAACCAGTCTCGTACGGCGCATTATTGACCCCGTTATTAATGATTATGATTTTATCATTATGGATTGTGCCCCAGGCTATAATTTATTAACTCGCAGCAGTGTTGCAGCGAGTGATTTTTATTTAATGCCGGCCCGCCCAGAACCCTTATCTTTAGTGGGCGTTCAACTGTTAGAAAAACGAGTAGCCCGTTTAAAGCAAAATGATAAAAGCAATTCGGAACAATTAAAACAATTACAACTGTTGGGAATTGTCTTTATCTTATCCGGCGGCGGCTTATTTGGGCGTTATTATAAGCAAGTTATGCAACGCATTGAGCAAGATTTTGAACCGGATCAAGTCTTTAATCAACAAATTCCCATGGATATTAATGTTGCCAAAGCCGTGGATATGTTCACTCCTGCTGTTTTAGCCATGCCCAATTCTTCCGGTTCCAAAGCCTTTGTTAAATTAACAGAAGAACTCCTCAGCAAGTTGCAAGGAACTTAATTCTCGCTCACTCTCCCATAATAAGCCATGACCTCCTGGGGAACTTCTTGGCGTTTTAACCAAGCCCACATTTGATCCCCGCAGGAAAAATGCCACCATTCTTGGGGATGTTGACGAAAACCAGCTTCTACCATCACCGCTTTCAATAACGCTCGCCGTTGCTGATAAAGTTGTTCCCAATGTCCGGTTGCCGCTTGATAAAAATCAGGATAAGAGCGAGAAGAGAGTTCATCAATTTCCGACCCCAAATCCAAGGTTTCTCCCTGTTCATTAACAAGGGCAATATCAATGGCAGCGCCAGTGCTGTGAGGGGGAGGCGTTTCCGGATTTTCGCTCGGTTGTGCCCAAAATTGCGCCACCTGTTGCGCAATTGCTTCCTCAGGTTCATGAGGCAGTTGTTGCCGCAACGTCTGGAATGTATAGTCCACCATAAATTGCTGTACCGCTACCGGACGATAAGCATCAAAAATTTTAATCCGCCAACCCGGTTGTTTGATTTGCAGTTGCTTTTGCGCCTGTTTTAACGCTTCCAATACGCCTTGACGCAACATATAAGGAGAAACTTCCTTGTAAGGGGCGCCCAACTTTTGATAGGGGTGAGGGATTTCAAAAGCAAAGTGCTGTTCGGGAATGGCAACTAAGGGGTCTCCACAGTCTTGAATGGGAATTTTTTGATAAGGTTTCATGTTAGGACGTTTTGTAGCCTCTCATACAAATTTTTTCTACTGTTTCGGTGACAATTTTAAAATGGTATTTTTCATGGAAAACGCGATCGCGCTTTGCGTAGCCAACGTCACAGCAACTTATGTCTTATGACTGGTCTAACGTGTTCTGTCACTTACTCGACCATTGCCCAAGAAGCAGTAGCAACGGCACTCTTCTACCACTATAATTTGGGCCAAATCAAGAACTGTCAATTTTGGTACCACGGATTGAGCGATATCTACCGCCTTGAAACAAATCATGCCCGTTATATTTTTCGAATTTCCCATCACCATTGGCGATCGCGCACTGAAATCGAATTTGAACTGGAATTTCTCACCTTCCTCCGCCAGCATCATCTCCCAGTGGCATCTCCCATTCCCACCAATACCGGGGAATTATGTTTAGAAATCACAGCACCCGAAGGCAGTCGCTACGGCACCCTATTTGAATATGCTGAAGGGTCTGTTCCCATGGGGGATGTTGACTGCAGCCAAAGCCATAAACTGGGAGAAACCCTTGCCAAACTCCATCAAGCGAGTCATTCCTTTCAACCGGTGAGTGAACGCGCTTCCCTAACACCGCAATTAACGATTGATGATTCAGTTGCCATCATTGCGCCCTTTTTAGAAAAACGCTGGTGGGACCGACAAACCTTGCTTGCCATTGCTGAAACCGCGAAAGAAAAATTAGCAAAACTTCCCAAAACCCCGCCGTTTTGGACGGTTTGTTGGGGAGATCCTCACAGTGGGAATACCCATTTTACCGAGAATAATCAACTCACCCTCTTCGATTTTGATCAATGCGGTTATGGTTGGCGTGCCTTTGATTTGGCCAAGTTTCGCCAAGTTTCCATGCAAGCGGGATGCAGCCATAAAGTGCGGGAAGCGTTTTTACAGGGATATCAAACTGTCGCTTGTCTCAGCCAAACGGAATTGGATTGTTTGCAACCGTTAACCATTGCAGCCTTGATTTGGGGATGGGCGATTCATCTTAACCGCGCGATCTGGTTTAACTATAGCCGTCTCGACGATCATTATTTTACCCGGCGCTTAGAACATCTCAAGCAGTTGCATTCTCAGTGTTGGCAGTCTTTTTAATGGATAAGTTGGATTGCCTCATGAACGGGAAATTTGGAAGGTTTTAGGCGGAAAACCGGTTTCGTTGCGCCAAAATTTGCGAGGTTACAGTCAAATTGGTCTAATAGGGATAGATAGAACAATTATATTAAAACAGAATGGACGTTAAACAAGGCTTTGTCGGTACAGTGGGAAATACTCCACTCATTCGTCTCAACCGTTTAAGCGATGAAACCGGTTGCGAAATTTTAGGAAAAGCAGAATTTCTCAATCCCGGCGGATCCGTTAAAGATCGCGCTGCCCTCTATATTGTTAAAGATGCCGAAGAAAAAGAGATGCTCAAACCAGGGGGCACCGTTGTTGAAGGAACAGCGGGAAATACTGGTATTGGGCTAACCCATATTTGCAATGCCAAGGGCTATAAATGTTTAATTATTATTCCCGAAACACAATCGCAAGAAAAAATTGATGCCTTGCGAACGCTTGGGGCCGAAGTGCGCACGGTTCCTGCGGTTCCCTATCGCGATCCCAATAACTATATTAAAGTCTCAGGACGCATTGCTGAAGAAACCGAAAATGCCATTTGGGCCAATCAATTTGATAATGTGGCCAATCGACGGGGGCATTATGAAACCACCGGTCCTGAAATTTGGCGGCAAACCGATGGTCAAATCAATGCTTGGGTGGCTTCCACCGGCACCGGCGGCACCTATGCCGGGGCTTCCATGTTTTTCAAAGAAGTGAACCCTGATATTAAGTGTATTGTGGCTGATCCCACCGGCAGCGGCTTGTATAGCTATATCAAAACCGGCGAAATTAGCACCGAAGGCAGTTCCGTTACCGAAGGTATTGGCAATAGCCGCATTACTGCCAATATGCAAGGGGCACCTGCTGATGATGCCATCCGCATTGATGACCCCACCTGCATTAAAATGATCTATGAGCTGTTGCATAAAGAAGGACTATTTATGGGCGGTTCTGTGGGGATTAATGTCGCCGCCGCTTATTCGTTGGCCAAAGATCTAGGACCAGGCCACACGATTGTGACAGTACTCTGCGATAGCGGCACTCGTTATCAGTCCCGTCTCTACAATAAGGAATGGTTAGCTGAAAAAGGATTATTGTCAGGGGTGGAACAGTTTTTTGCCTAACTGACCTTTGGACGTTTCTCCCCCACGCCGTTGGGGGTGAGGACACTCATAATTAACGACCGGCAAGCAACCATCTATAATGAATGAGTCTAATCCTCGGCAAGTTGTTTTGAATGCCTTAGGGGAGGTTATCTTCAAAGATGCCTATGCTGAGGCGGCATTGCATCGCGCTTTTGCCAAACACTCCCTTTCCTCGCAAAATTCCCGATTGGTCAGCGAATTAGTCTATGGCATCGTCCGCCGACAACGCACCCTAGATGCTTTAATCGATCAATTTGCCAGTAAACCCGCTTTGCAACAACCGCCCAAACTGCGGCTGATTCTACAACTGGGGTTCTATCAGTTGCGCTATCTCACCCAAGTGCCTCCTTCTGCCGCAGTTGATACCAGTGTTGACCTGGCTAAAAGCAATGGCTTAGGTAAACTGGCCGGCGTGGTTAATGGCATTTTGCGCCAATATATTCGTCAAACGGAAACCGGTGATGACCCTTTAAAATTGCCCCAAGATTCCATTCAGCGATTAGGGGTTTTGCATAGCTTCCCCAATTGGCTTGTTCAACTGTGGTGCGATGAATTGGGAGAGGAAACGGCTAGCCAGTTAGCCCTCTGGTTTAATCAAGCGCCGCATATCGACCTCAGAATCAATCCATTGTTAACCACCCGAGCGACAGTGGAAAAGGCATTGCAAGAAGCTAAAATCGGTTATACGGTTGTTCCTTGGATCCCTTGGGGAATCAGACTTGCTAGCGGGGGCGGCAATATTCAACAGCTTCCCGGTTTCCAAGCGGGATGGTGGACCGTACAAGATTTTAGCGCCCAACTGGTCAGTTATTTATTGAACCCGCAGCCGGGAGAAACCGTTATTGATGCTTGTGCCGCACCAGGGGGAAAAACTACCCATATTGCCGAATTAATGCGCGATCGCGGAATTATTTGGGCCTGCGATCGCGCTGCCAATCGCCTGAAAAAAGTTGCCAGCAACACGCAAAGATTACAGTTGCAGTCTATCCAAACTTGTGTCGGGGATGTGCGGGAATTATCCCAGTTTGAAGAAACTGCCGACCGCGTTTTAATTGACGCCCCTTGTTCCGGGTTAGGCACACTACACCGACGGGCTGATTTACGCTGGCGACAAACCCCGCAAAATTTAGTCGCGTTAGCGCAGCTGCAGCAGGAAATTCTAAGTTGCGCCGCCAATTGGGTAAAACCGCAAGGCACCATGGTCTATGCTACTTGCACCATTAACCCCTTAGAAAATGAAGATGTCATTCAGACGTTTTTGACCAATCATCCCCAATGGGAAATTGCATCCCCTCCTAACAATTTTCCTGCCTTATCTTTCGTCTCGGAGAAAGGCTGGCTAAAAATGATTCCCACCGAACACGATAGCGATGGTTTTTTTATGGTGCGATTAAAACGCAAGCGTTGATCTCAGATAACCTGATAAACAAAACTTAGAGTTGCCCAACAGTTGACATTTAAGGCATAAACACTGCTATCGGACCCTGTTACATCGCTAGGCACTTGACTTGCCCGTTGTAAATCGTCTTGCAGGGCTTTGACGACATTTAAGGGATTGGGCAAATCAATGATCCGTTCTCCTTCTCCCTTCGATTGCGGAATCTGGGAAAGGACACTCAAGGTTTTGGTGAAGGGTTCCCGACTCGCTATCACATACATTTCCGATAATCCCGCCGGTCCAGGCACTTGCCACTTATAAGACGCTTCCGTTTTGGGAACAAGACGGGTTTCTCCCGGGGAAAGTTTGAGATCTTGCAACGGTTTCTTACTTTGCGAGGGATCAATCCCAGCAGAGGCATCGGGCAAATAAAACGCCAGCGGGTTAGCGCCGGAATCGACGCCTAATAGGAAACAATAAAGATCGCGATCGCTGATATTTTTTAAACGATATTGAATTTGACTGCCGCTGGCAATTTGGGGAAAGGCGCCTGCCAAGGCATAGGGCAAGGACTGGGTATCAAAGAAAAACTCTTTTCCTTGACGATAGCGAAACGTTTCTTGGCTAATAACAGGGGTAGTTTCTCCTGTAGGGGAAACGGTTTCTAAAGTGGCCCGCAACCCTAGCCGGGAAGACCCTTCATTAACAGTTAAGCGGCACAACTTCGTTGCCAATAGGGTTTGCAAGGTTGGTACCAAGCGCATGACAGCAGATTTTACTGCTTCGGTTTGGGATCCCACTGTACTGGGAATGGGAATTCCCCCCACAGAGAATAGACCATAGCCATTGTCGGCAATGTTGTTTATGGGAGGATTGCTTTGCAGGGCTTGCCCTTTACTAAATAAATAATCAGCATTTCCGTCTCCGGCGCTAATGACAGAAGAAACTTCTCCCACATTGGAAAAGGCGCTGGTGGCATCAACCCGCTCAATGCGGCCTAAATTGGCCTCCAGCGCCACAATCAAGCCGGGATTGCGAGAAATGACGCGAATTTCTTCCTGCAACCCCTGTCCCACTGTTACCGGATCACTCGGCGCCAGCAGACGGGCTTTGGCCGTTAAGCCGTCACGACTGCTCAGTTTAACGTTCAACTGAGAACGGTCCCCATATTGAGACGGAACGGACAAGATGGAATTGACGCCATAATCTTTTAAAACTGCCGGAGGAATCCCGGATAAGCGCAGTTTAACCCCATCGTCGGTTTCCACGCCGGTAATTACCCCTTCTGCGCCGAATAAATCGGAAAAGGCATAATAGGGAACAATGGTGGTTCCTTGATCGCCAAATAAGCGCGGTTGCTGTTGCGACCCTAATAAGCGTTCAATTTCTTGGGTGCTGCGAGTTAAGGAAATTTGAACATTACTGGCTGAGATAGCTTCCCAAAGGGAGTGGGTTAAAGTGTGGGTAAACACCCCGGCATTAAATCCGCCCCAGTCAGCTTCTGTGGCAATTTGCTGCGGCCCAGTTGCTGTTATGGCTATCCCTGGCAGGTTCTGTTGTTGCTTGAAAAGATTTTCTAGGGAAGGAGAAAGGTTATTGAATTGATCTTCTAGGCTTTGCGCAAAGTTAAAGTCTTCTTCGCTGAGGGAAAACTCACCGGAATTTTTCACTGAACGCACGCGCAAATTGCCTTGCAACTGTTGATTTGTCCCAAGATAGCTTGTATCAAGCACAAGGGTAACTTTATCAGTGGGCAGCGATCGCGCTAAGGTGGCTAAGCTGCTTTCTAGGAGTAAGCTGCTGTCGCGGAACCATTGTCCGGAACTGCCATTACTGGGAACTAGGGCATTAACAGATTGGGGAACATTTTCTTGCTGCCAGGAAGGGGGGATTTGGGCTTTAGCGCCATAGCCGCTGAAATGGAACACCACAATGTCTCCGGGTTGGGCTTGTTTCACTAGATGTTCCATGAAGGCGCTGACAATTTTTTCCCGAGTGGCAGACTGGTCGGTGAGGGTTACAATGTCATTGCTTTGAAATCCAAACCGATAGCGCAACAGTTCTTTTTGTTCTTCCACATCTGTCACACAGCCTTTGAGCGGCGTTTGCCGGCTATATTCATTAATTCCCACTAAAAGCGCAAGTTTCCCATTGCTGGAACTTGCTAAAGCCTGAGTATAATGATGAAGTTTCCTTTTGAAGCTGGGATTTAGAGCAAACGGCGATCCGCCATAAGCGCCCCAGGCGAGAACCGTTAATCCTGCTTGTTGTAGAAATTTACGCCGATCCATCCCCATCTCAGCAATTCTGTTTATGATGTGTCATTTGCTATTACTGTATAAGGTTTTGTACGGAAGTCAAATTTTGTTTCTCCCTCCTGACAATTAATCTTGGTGGCTGGTGACAAAAGTTACATAGTTTTTTAGGTCTTGCGGGGAACCTTGTTTGGTAATTTTCCCATTTTCCAGGATAAAAGCGCGATCGCTGCCGTCCAGTTCGTCTAAGCGATGGGTTACCCAAAGGGCAGTAATGCCCCGCTCTTTCACCAAGGCACGCACCTGTTGCACCAATTCTTGTTGCATTTCGGGATCCAGCAAAGCTGTGGGTTCATCGAATAATAACACAGGACAGTTCCGCGCGATCGCGCCTGCAATGGCAATCCGCTGTTTTTGTCCCCCACTGAGGGCATAAATCGGTCGATTTTCCCAACCGGCAAGATTAACCGCACTCAGGGCTTCTTGCACGCGATCGCGCACTTGTGTCCAATTTAGCTGTTCTGACACCAACCCAAAGGCCACATCGGCGCCCACGGTAGGCATCACTAACTGATGATCGGGATTTTGAAACACAAAGCCCAAGGGCTGTTCCACATAACATTCTCCCGTCTGCGGACTCAACATTCCCGCCAAAATTCGCAGCAGGGTGGATTTGCCGCTGCCATTGCTCCCCAACAGCATCCAAAATTCACCGCGAGGAATTTCCAAGGAACAATTTTGCAATATCGGTTGTTGCGGTTGCCAAGCAAAGGTCAGATTTTTCAGCGCGATCGCGGGTTGTCCCATATTTGTGACTCAATATTGCTAAGTGAATCGGGTTGGGTTGTTCCATGGAACTCAACCCGATAGTGATCGCAATGAAGCGAGATTCATTCGTTTAGGATTGCATGAAAAATCCTGCAGGGCGTCCTGCCGCAGTGCCATCTTTTTGCGATAAAATAACGGCACTAATTTGGTCGCTAAACACTGCCACCTTTTTTTCCGGGTCTTTTTCACAGGTTAATTCCACCAATTGAGGCTTTGCCGACTTTAGCGCATTCATCACATCTTGATACACTGCTTGGGCATCTTCAGATTCTTTTCTTTGAACCGTAATGGGAATTGGGCTATATTTCAAAGTCAGATCAATAGAGAACATAGGTTAAAGAAGCATAAGTTTCCTTCCCAAATGTATCTTATATGAACTACTCGCAAGCCGACTTACGTCTGAGCTTGCGGTTTCTGACGCTTCCTTGCGGCTTCCCGCTAAGGTGCGCTTTCCAATGCGGAACCAAGTTCCGCTTGGGTCGCACCTCTTTTCGCCCCTAGTTGCCTCATGCTTGAGGATACGGATTCCGAGGTTTCCTCGGAATCGTGAGATGTCCGTCCGCACGAGGTAGAGCTAGGCGACTCCACGTCTAACGAGGCAGATTCCCCACCCCGTAACGCCGACTCAAGCATTACCTGAGCTGCGTTAATGTCTCTGTTTTCGGAATGACCACAATGTTGACAGTTATGAACTCTGTCACTTAAGGTCTTTTTGGTAAGTTTCCAACACTTGGCACAGCGTTGGGTTGGTTTAACCGTTCGAGTAGGAATCTCGGTATAAATGCCACCAGCTTCCTCTACTTTGTACTTGATGTTATCTTTAGTCATTCCAATGGCAACATCAAGCAAATTACGGTTTAGACCTGTTTTCTGTTTCTTTCTCTTACCTTTAACCTTGCGAGTCATCCCTGTTAGATTAAGTTTTTCAGTAGCCACCATGCTATTACTGCTAACGATTTGTGAAGCTACTTGATGAGACCAATCATGTCTCTGATTAGAAACTTTACGTTTGACCCTGCTAATTTGCTTTTGGTGTTTCTTCCAACGGCGAGAGGCTTTAACTTTTCTTTTCTCAGGACGACGTTTCCGTCTGAGATTTTTAGAAAGTTGATTCACCTTTTCTTGAGCCTTGGCTTGGAATTTAGGGGCTTCAATGAACTCACCTTCAGAGGTGGCTATCGCTACCTTGCATCCAAAGTCTAAACCAATTGCTCCACAACCCGTTTCTCTAGTTGGTTCACAGTTCACAGTTATGGAAGCGTACCAGTCTTTCCCATCAAAAAAGATGGTACAAGTGTTGGGATTGCCCCAAGTTCTAGCTTGACCTCGCATCCGAATTTTTAAGCCTAAGTCTTTAAGCTCAAAATATCCGTTTTTGCCATTAGAGTGAACTTTCCAACCTGCTTTGTCGGGATAAGTCCAACCACGATAATTCCTTCGTTTCTTAAACCGAGGGGATTTTCCTAACCCTTTGAAGAAACGCTGGTAAGCAAAATCGACTCTTTTTAAGGTAGCTTGGAGAGTATGACTCCCGAACTCTTTATATTCTGGTAATTCCTCCTTAAATTCTGGAAGACTATTTTGTTGGTCAAAATAACTTACCGAGCTTCCAAACTGTTGGTACTGCGTTTTTCGATGAGAAAGCGCAGCATTGTATAAGTCGCAATGAGCTTTTCTGGCATAATGGAGTTTTTGCTCGGTGGACTTTTTGGGATACAGTTTGAAGGTGACTCGACGGGTTGTTGCCATTGCCAACTTTCTTAAGAAGAGGATAGCCTAATGATAGCACAGGTATATCCCGAACAAATGGAAATCAGAAAAGGGTCTCATCGTATTTTCAGTGTGCGACTGCACTTTGTATTCGTTACTCGCTATAGAACAAAAGTGATTACTGCCCAAATGTTAGAAAGATTAAGAGAAATGAGTTGGCAAGTGTGTCAGACTAATTTCTGTGCTATCCTTCCCCACTCCGCTACGCTGAGAGTGGGGACTGTCGCACTTTCGTTCAATCTTGGCTATTTGCTCTTTATTAGGTTTTAGACGGTATTGGTAGGAAGTTCGCATTGGTGTTGCTGTTAACTTTTGTTATATAGCAGTTATTGGAATCACGAGGTACAGTAACAACATTGACTGAGTAAGGTTCATGACAAAATTTAATGACTTAATTGGTTCGGTGTCTAGCGTACCTCATTAGAGTAAGAATTGCTATAGTAATTCTAGCACATTACTTTCAAAATGACATTACTAAATGAAACAAATAACGATCAGATGCACTGAAGAGGAACATCAGCAACTTCTGTCTTACTGTAAACATAAAGGAAGAAGCCAAAATGAAGTAATTAGGGAACAGATTAGGAAGTTATCAATTTCAGCCGGAGCGTAGTGAGGATATTAAACCCCCTTGATTGATGGCGATTCATAAGGCGCCGTCGCCGGAATTTAGTTCCGGCGTCCCGTGAGCGCCGTCTACTGACTAAATCAAAGATTGTAGTCGTAGGATTCTCACCTAAGTTGCTAAATGAATAGCAACGCGTTGACGCTCCAACGGCTAAAAACGTTGGATTCTTAATTCATCGAGACACCTTAAAGTTTCCGGAAATTCAAATTCCTTCCACCGAGCGAGGGTATTTTCTCCAAAAGCGTTGATTATCCTGTTCGGGTCCGCCCGACCCTACAGTTTCAGAAATGAAAATGTTCTAGTTTTACTGGTACTCTCGTTAGAGAGCTAACGTTTTTAGAGACCGTGGCGACGCAACGAAGTGAGGAAGTGAGGAGAGTGAGGATTGATCGCGCCTCTTGTTAATCATTTAATTATAGCAGAAATTGATCGGTTTGCCCGGCTTCAAGATGTCGAATCTTTCAGCCCGGCGCGCCTTATATCCAACGTCTAAAAGACGCTTGGTTTTACGGCGCCCTTCTATAAAAATCAATCGGAAATACAAGGAAATCAAGAATGCGAGATTTGGAAACGATTCAAAATACCAACTATGAGTTAATCATCATCGGCGGCGGCGTTAATGGGGCGGCAACAGCCCGCGATGCTGCTTTGCGGGGCATCAAAACCATTCTACTGGAAAAATCGGATTATGCAGCGGGAACTTCAAGTTGGTCCACTCGCCTTATTCATGGGGGATTGCGCTATCTGGAGCATTTTGAATTTTCCCTAGTGCGGGAGTCGTTGCGAGAACGAGAAGTCTTGCTGCGCACCGCCCCTCATTTAGTCAAATCCTTAATGCTAACCGTTCCGGTTTACGGCGATCGATCGCGCCCCTATTGGAAAATTCAAGCTGGGATGCTGCTCTACGATCTCTTTAGCTATGATAAAACCTTGCCTTCCCACCGGATGTTGCCCAAGCAGAAATTCCATCAACTCTTTCGCTATCTTGACCAAGAGGGGTTAAAAGGCGGAGCGCAGTATTATGATGGGCAAGCGGTGTATGCCGAACGTCTCTGTTTGGAAAATATTACCGCTGCGACAGAGGCTGGGGCAACTTGTTTGAATTATGCCGAGGTTACCGGATTAATTTGCAATGGAGAGCGCATTGCCCAGTTGCAGTGTCGCGATCGTTTAAGCGGGGAGACTTTTACCGTTCAAGGCGGCGATCGCGCCGTGGTGGTAAATACCAGCGGCCCCTGGGTGGATAAAGTGTGTCAACGGGGACAACAAAACCATCAGCCCATGCCCATTGGCAAGGAACCTAAAATTGGCGGCACTAAAGGCAGCCATGTCATTGTACCGCCCTTTTCCGGGGCACCGGATACTGCTCTCTATGTGGAAGCGAAATCGGATGGCCGTCCCTTCTTTATTGTTCCCTGGTTGGGCATGTATTTGATTGGTACCACAGATTTGCCCTTCCAAGGAAATCTGGATCAAGTCAAAGCAGATAATGAAGAAATTGATTATTTGTTGCGGGAGACTAATTTAATTATCCCCAGCGCTCAACTGACGCGGCATGATGTGAAGTTTACCTACTCCGGCGTGCGTCCGCTTCCTCATTCCCAAGGAGAAACCCCCGGCAGCGTAACCCGCAAACATATTATCCATAATCATCACTCCGAAGGCGTCAATAACTTAATCTCTCTCATTGGGGGAAAGTTAACTACCTTTCGCTGTGTGGGGGCAGAACTGGTGGATGAAGTCTGTCAAAAACAAAACCGCGCCGCTGTTGCCTCTCCCACCTTAAAAACACCTTTTCCCGGCGCGATTGTTCCCAGTGATGAACGAGTGACAGAAACCGTCGCCCAATATCGCGATCGCGTGTCTCTTGTCACTTTAAATCATTTATTCACCCTCTATGGAGCAAGAGCGATTGACGTATTGAAATTAATTGATGAATCCCCCGATTTAGCCGAAGCAATCACGCCTCATCTACCGGATATTAAAGCCCAAATTGTATATGCGGTACGTCAAGAATTTGCTCATACCTTAGTTGATATTCTCCGCCGTCGAACCACCATTGCCATGCAGTTAAATTATGGCTTAGATGTGTTACCAGTGGTTAAGGATGTTCTGCAGAACTACTGCGGCTGGCGTCAGCAATACTTAGAAAAGGCAACCCAACAGTATCATCATTATATGACGGAAAACTGTATTCCTGACTATGTTTTAGCAGAACAAGCCAGTGTCGATAACACCTCCTTAACAAGCTAATGTCTATCCATCACTTATCAAACCTGTGGAAACCCAATTAATATTTGGCGACCGGTTATTGGCAATGGGTGTAACTCATAATCCATACCAATAACAAGCAATTCTTAATTCCCAACGGATGTTCATTTTTGTTTTGATTTGCAATGGAATAATTGTTATTTTTAACTGTTATTTAGTGTGGAAGTTATTACAACTTAGAAAAGCATTAAAACAGTTGGCAAATACCCTCGAACAATTAGAAAAAAAAACTCCCCTTTTTCTAAAAATCACTTTCTTCAATCTTCGCCAAAGAGAATATCAGGCCCTAATCTTTCGCCAAAAATATGCCGCCTTAAAGCAAAAATGGCAAAAACTGATCATGTTCGTCCAATTGTTGAACTGGTTATACCGAACCTATCGCTCTTGCGGCTCATCTTCAATAGACAATCGAGGAATCATGGGAGATAATAGAGAATGATCTATCAAAAATGCAGGGGAAGAATAAAGCAAATGATGGTGACGACCTTTACCGTTAATGAAGTCTAAGCAATAATCAATCGGACTAAATTTAGCGTTTAGCGTCAAAAGCGTATCAAAAATACCAATCGTAAAATCATCACTCAAAGCAACATTTATTATGAGTATCAATTTAATTGATTCAGAGCAACTGCACCGTTTCTTGCTCGCCGCTTCAGAAAATCCCAGTATTTTTACACAACTGAATCAGGCCTTTGCTGATTTTGTTGAGATTTTGAAAACGATTTTCTTTTTTCCCATCTTTGGTTTTCCCATTATTGTTCTGTGGTTAATTATCGGCGGGGTTTATTTTACCTTGCGTATGGGGTTTATTAATTTGCGCGGGTTTACCCATGCCCTGGCAGTTCTCACCGGCAAATACCAAAGCAGCAGCGAGGATGATGATGAACAAGAAGGAGAAGTGTCGCCGTTTCAAGCAGCTTCCACGGCACTTTCGGCAACCGTTGGTTTAGGAAGTATTGCTGGGTCAGCGATCGCCATTCAAATGGGAGGCCCTGGTGCGGTGGTTTGGATGAGTATTGCCGGCTTTTTAGGCATGTCCAGTAAGTTTGTGGAATGTACCCTGGGCCAAAAATATCGGCAAGTGAAGCCTGATGGGAGTGTTGCCGGCGGTCCTATGTACTATATTTCCGGTGGACTTGCTGAGTTGGGATTGCGCCCTCTGGGCACCTTTTTAGGCGTTTTATTTGCCATTTTTTGCGTTTTAGGGGCTTTTGGGGCTGGCAATATGTTCCAGGCAAACCAATCTTATGCGGCCCTAGCTGGAGTATTGCCCTTTATTGACGATCGCAGCTGGTTTTATGGGTTAATCCTGGCATTGCTAGTCGGTGTGGTGATCATTGGCGGAATTAGTCGCATCGGTATTGTTACCAGCCGTTTAGTGCCCATTGTGGTGTTGTTTTATATTACCGGTTGTCTCTGGATTATTCTCAGCAATTGGGAAATTATTCCCGAAGCAGTGGGAATAATCTTACAAGGGGCGTTTTCTCCCACCGCCCTCCAAGGCGGTTTAGTTGGGGTAATTGTACAAGGCTTTCGTCGCGCTGCCTTTTCCAATGGGGCAGGAATTGGTTCCGCGGCGATCGCGCACTCGGCCACTCGCAATGATCAACCCGTCAGAGAAGGCATTGTCGCTTCCATTGAACCCTTAGTGGATACCTTAATTATTTGCAATTTAACCGCCATTTCCATTGTTATTACCGGGGTTTATCAAAGCTTTGCCGCCGGAGAAGCTAGCGGCATTCAACTCACAGCCGCCGCCTTTGGTACGGTGGTGGATTGGTTTCCCACGGTGTTAGCCATTGCTGTGATTTTATTTGCCTTTTCCAACATTATTTCCTGGAGTTACTATGGCGAACAGGCTTGGATGTATCTCTTCGGCGAAGGCAGTACCCTGGTTTATAAAGTCATCTTTATTGTGTTTGTCTTTCTCGGTTCAATCATTAATCTCGGCCCTGTTCTCGACTTTAGCGATATTATGCTCATTGCCATGTCTGTTCCCAACTTGCTGGGCTGTTTCTTATTAGCTGGCAAAGTGGGAGACGACTTAAAAGTGTATATGGAAAAATTGCGCCTGGAACGGGCAATGGCAGGAACGTCAGCAAGCGATGCCGAAGCAGGCCAACAAGAGTACACCGGTTCTCGGAAAAAATAAGTGAGTCACTGGGAACATCGACAAGTCACAGTTGATCAAGACAAACAACGGCTCGATCGCGCCCTTGCTAAGCAGTTGCCGGACTTATCGCGATCGCGCCTCCAAACGTTGATTGAACAACAGCAGGTGCAAGTCAATGGCGCGGTTTGCACCGACAAAAAATATCAAGTGCATGCCGGGGATACTATTTTCCTCGTTATTCCGCCGCCGCAACCGCTGAGTTTGGAACCGGAAGCCATTCCCCTCGATGTTCTCTATGAAGACGAGCATCTTATCATTGTCAATAAACCGGCGGGATTAGTGGTGCATCCTGCTCCTGGCAACGAAACGGGAACCTTGGTAAATGCCTTGCTCGCCCACTGCGATAATTTAGCAGGCATCGGCGGCGTGGAACGTCCCGGCATTGTCCACCGTCTCGACAAAGAGACCAGCGGCGCTTTAGTCGCGGCAAAAACGGATTTCGCCCATCAGCATCTGCAATCCCAAATTCAAGCCAAAACAGCGCAGCGGGAATATTTAGGTCTGGTGCACGGGTCGCCCCAAGGAAAAGCAGGAACCATTGAACTGCCCATGGGCCGTCATCCCGTTAACCGCAAAAAAATGGCAGTGGTGGAAAAAGGCGGCAGATCGGCCATTACCCATTGGCAGTTGGAAGAGCGTTTGGGCAATTATACGCTGTTGCTGTTTCGGTTAGAAACCGGGCGCACCCATCAAATCCGCGTTCACTGCAGCGCCATAGGGCATCCCATTGTCGGGGATCCGGTGTATAGCTCCGGCCATTCCTTAGGGGTGAATTTATCCGGGCAAGTGTTGCACGCGAGGCGATTGTGTTTAACCCATCCGGTTACTGAAGAAAGACTGTGCGCGATCGCGCCTCTGCCCACGGATTTTACGAAACTGTTGACTGTGCTGAAAAATCGGTAAGGAATAAAATTTAAAGTGATATGAAATGGGTAAATGCTTGCTACCGATTAGCAGACTTGATCAAGAAGGAGCAAGGTACAAGGAACAAGGTTAAAGGTGCTCTCTTTACCCTTTACCCTTTTTCCCAATTACTCTACCCATTTGTAGCATTAATTAATCAAATCCGTATGAGCATGAATCGCCAAATTGAAAACATGAATTTAGAAGACATCAAAGAACAAGTTCGTTACCTGACCAACCAACAAGGAAAAACAACAAACGTATTAGTTCCCCTAGAAACTTGGAACACAATTCTACAAGCACTCACTGAAGAAAATGACGAAACAGACAGCAAAAATGAACTGATTGCAGACCTTAAACAAAGCTTACTCGATGCCCAAAAAGGAAACACCTTTCCTCTGGAAGAACTTTGGGAAGGAATAGAAGAATAACTCTTCACTAGAACCACTAACCAAAGTTCCCGAAATCGCAACTATAGAGCGGTAACTATTTAGTGCAATCTTTTTGGCAATTAGTATAAGGAAAATACGACAAAACAATATAATAAAGGTATAAGTATACAATACTGATTGGATAAGCAGCGGTGGAATTTGAATATGATCCAGCTAAAAGTGAGAGTAATTGGTTCAAACATGGCATTAGCTTTGAACAAGCACAACAGCTTTGGTTAGATCCCCTTCGGGTTCAAATTCAAGCGAAATCAATGATCGAACCTCGATTCATGGTCATTGGTAAAATTCAAGACCAATACTGGTCTGCAATTGTTACTTATCGAAAAGAAACGGTTCGCATTATTTCAGTTAGAAGATCTCGTAAGGAAGAGGTGGAATTATATGAATCCTGAAGAATTAGAAAAAAAATTTGATGCGGGTGAAGACGTGCTGGCGTATTTTGATTTATCAACCCTGAAACGCCCCGGACTGGAAGTCAAACGAGTGAATGTTGATTTTCCCCAGTGGATGGTAAATGCCTTAGATCAGGAAGCGCAACGGCTTGGGATTCACCGACAAGCAGTGATTAAAACTTGGATCGCGCAAAAATTAGATCACAAAACTGAATCAGCAACCGATCGCGCTAGTTGATTTTTGGTTTGGACAACTTAATAAAGGATTGCGATCAACAGGAGCGCGATCGCGCCTCTATTAACTAATTGTAATGAACTATTAATAGTAGTGAAAAATTATCAATACCATGGATAAAAATACTTATCAACTTCCTTTAAATTTCGAGCAAATTTTAGCGTTAGTAAAACAACTTCCTAGTACTGAAAAGCGTAAACTGACCCAAGAATTAGAAAAAGAGCTCCGAAATTAAAAACTTACTGAACTTTTGGAGACCTTTCAAACTGATGAGCTATCGCTAGAAACATTGACATCCTCCCGCCGCTAATTGCTATCGCAATATAGCGGGGGATTCCCAGCCTTGCGACTAAGATTTTCTGCTTCGTCCACACGACTTACACCAAAACTGTCTCCAGCTTCGGTGCAGCAGTCGTGGTGTCCACAGGCTTGAGTTTCCACGTGCCCCGTGGTACGGAGTCCTAACTCCAAAATGTTTCGTGCTGCATTATGATCACGATCTAACTTACAACCACATTGACAAACGTGAGTTCGTTGGCTCAAAGTTTTCTTAACTACCGAACCGCATGAACGACATTTTTGCGATGTGTAGTGAGGTGGAACTGCTACTGTGACCACACCAAACACTTTGCCAAAATACTCTACCCATTGCCGAAACTGATACCAAGCAGCATCAGAAATGGATTTAGCTAGGCAATGATTTTTGTGGCTCGATTCTTAGAACCTTTCTGCTTTTTGGATAATCGTCTTTGTTCCCGCTTCAGTTGTTTCTCAGACTGCCTTAAGTATTGCGGATAATCCATAATCCACTTGATTACCGTCGGAATCGGTGTAGAAATGAGAAATACCAACGTCTAAACCAACGGTATGGTTAGTTGGTTTTTTAGTGTTAGTCCGTTCTTGGTCAACCACAAACTGACAATAATATCCATCAGCACGGCGAACTATCCTCACTCTTTTGATTTGGGAAGGTTGGTAGAAATTCAGATCGTGACCGCCACGCATTTTGAAAGTTCCTGCTTTGAAACCGTCAGTAAAGGTGATTTCATTTCTGGTTTCCGACAGCTTATATCCGCTAGTCTTGTATTCTGCAGATAAGCGGGTTTGATAACGCTTGTAGTTAGGATAGCCCCTTTTACCAGCCTTCCCAGACTTACAATTATCGTAGAACCGAGCAATCGCTGCCCAAGTTCTCTCCGCCATTGCGAGGGCGTGCCTGAGAATTGAGCTTTTTCGCCCAAGAGAACGATTCAGCAAGAGTTTTACAGTAGCGATAAAGGTCGTTTCGAGACTTAGCCTGCTTGTCTTCCCAGAGACGCAGGCACTTATTACGGATGAACAGAGCCGTTCTTAGAACTTCATCTAAGATGGCAAATTGCTCTTTAGTTCCGTATAATTTTGTCTCGAGTACCAGCATTTATCACGTTGAACGTTGAACTCATGCTAAAATTATAACATATTATGATAGAATCTTCATCATTTGAAAGGCGCGATCGATGCTCCGCATCGGTGAGCCTTCGGCTCAATCAAATCTTCGATTCAGTGTCGCTTCGCGACAATCGCGCCGATATGACGCTTCGACGATCGCGCTTGCAAGAATCCTCTAGAATAAGCAATAAGTCCCACTGCGATTCCAAACAGAACAATGCTAACCGAGTCACAGCAAAAGCAAAAACAACTCTACGAAACCGACTATCATCTCTGGGTGCTGGAGACAGTGAAGCAATTGCAAAATCAAAATTTAGATTCTCTGGATTGGGAGAATCTAATCGAGGAAGTTTTAGATTTGAGCAAGAGAGAGAAAAGAAAACTGCAAAGTCTATTAAAACGACTACTAGAACATTTACTGAAGCTCAAATATTGGGACAATGAAATCCAAACCAATCAACGGCATTGGCGAGGAGAAATAGCAAACTTTCGGCAACAAATTAAATATCAATTAGAAGATAGTCCCAGCTTAAAGTCTTATCTGATGGAGATTTTTCTTCAATCTTATCAAGATGCCCGAATCATAGCATCTGAAAAATCTGGATTACCGCTTTCTACCTTTCCTGTAGAACCAATCGCGCCTTTAGATCAGGTACTTGATGAAAACTGGCTGCCGTAAACTTGGGGCAGATGTATCGCTTCGCAACGATCGCGCCGGTAGTAACTATTAGACGATCGCGCTTGCAAAAATCCTCTAGAATAAGCAATAAGTCCCACTGCGATTCCAAACAGAACAATGCTAACCGAGTCACAGCAAAAGCAAAAACAACTCTATGAAACCGACTATCATCTCTGGGTGCTGGAAACAGTGAAGCAATTGCAAAATGGAGAGTTCGAGGCAATTGATTGGGAGAATCTAATTGATGAGGTATCCGATTTGAGTCGGCGAGAAAAAAGAAGATTGGAAAGTTTACTGACTCGCCTTTTTGAACATTTGCTGAAGCTCAAATATTGGGATGCAGAAAGACAATGGAACCAAAATCATTGGAAAAGAGAAATCCGCAATTTTCGGAAACAAATTAAAAAGGAGTTAAAAGCAAGTCCTAGTTTGAAAAGTTATCTATCAGAACAATTGGGTGAACTTTATCAGGATGCAAGAGAGTTGGTTTCTGATGCTTCCGGGTTGCCGATTGATACTTTCCCTGAAGAGCCAATGTTGCTTTGCGACCGTCCAAAGGACATCGCGCCATTGGATCAGGTATTGGATGAAAACTGGTTTCCCTAAACTTCGGGCAGATGTGTCGCTTCGCAATCATCCCCTAAAATAAACAGTAAATCCCACTGTGAGGTTTGCGTAATGAGTTCTCTCCCAATCAGCTCTGAAAAACTCCCAATCTTAGAAAACGGCGATCGCGTGACTCGTGATGAATTTGAGCAACGTTATCATCAAATGCCCAACGTGAAAAAAGCTGAATTAATTGAAGGAACGGTTTACGTGCCATCGCCGCTACGCTATAACCAACACGGGTTACCCCATAGCCAAATCATGATTTGGTTGGGAAATTATGCCATAGCCAATTCTGGGCTGGAAATAGCAGATAACACCACAGTCAGATTAGATGCTGATAATGAAGTGCAACCGGATGCGTTGTTGCGTCTAGATGAATCAATGGGCGGGAACTCTCGGATTAGTGAAGATGATTATGTGGAAGGGGCGCCGGAGTTGATTGTAGAGATTGCTGGCAGCAGTGTCTTTTATGATGTGCATGATAAGTTGCAGGTTAACCGCCGCAATGGTGTACGGGAGTATTTAGTTTGGTTAGTTCAAGATCGGGAATTTCGTTGGTATCTGTGGGAAGAGGGAAGGTATCGGCAACAACAGCCGGATGAGTCAGCAACTTTGAAAAGTCCTTTTTTTCCGGGATTGTGGTTGGATGTGCCGGCGCTATTGGCAGGGCAAATGCAACAGGTGTTGGCAACGGTTAATTCAGGCATCAATTCAGGGCAACATCAGGAATTTGTGGAGTAGTTAAGCAATGATTCCTAACTTGACCAGAGCGCGATCGCGCCTTTAGATCAGGTACTGGATGAAAACTGGCTACCGTAATTTCACGCGGATTGAATTTTGGCGCGATCGCGCTTCAATAATCCCCTAAAATAAACAGTAAATCCCACTGTGAGGTTTGCGTGATGAGTTCCATTCCAGATCGCTCTCAAAAACTCCCTATCTTAGAAAACGGCGATCGCGTCACCTGTGATGAATTTAAGCGACGTTACCAGCAAATGCCGCACTAAAACAAACAGAATTAAATAATTCAATAATGCTGTGACTGAAACTGCGATGTCTCAAAATGGTGTCATCATTCGATTGCCTGAAGAAAGATGGCAACATATTACAGAGAGACACCAAGATTTAACAGATAAAAAGGAATTAGTATTAAACACAATTACTGAACCGGATTACATTTTTGATGGTAACGAGGGGGCATTAATGGCAGTCCGGGAAATTACAGGGGGGAAATTGTTAGTTGTTATTTACAGGGAAAATTCGAGTTCGGATGGCTTCATTGTGACAGCATTTCCCACTCGTCGCTTAAAGTCGTTAAAAAAAAGGAGACAGATATGGCCCTAATACAAGAAGAAGCTCTAAATTATCTCAAGTTGGTTCCTCTAGTTCAACAGTTACCAAAACGTCCCTTCTCTTTGTTATATGATGCAGAAGCAGATGTTCTCTATATTGATTTTTATAATCCCCCTCGCTCTAGTGATGATACAGAACTAACTGATAATGATGTTGTAATTCGGTATGGAGATGGAGAAGAAATCGTTGGTTTAACTGTTCTCCATGCCAGCTCCCGTTAATTATGTTCTCGCGCTCTTGTCAGTTAAGCAATGATTCCTAACTTAATCAGAGCGCGATCGCGCCTGCAAGAATCCTCTAGAATAAGCAGTAAGTCCCACTGCGATTCCAAACAGAACAATGCCAACCGAGTCACAGCAAAAGCAAAAACAACTCTATGAAACCGATTATCATCTCTGGGTGTTGGAAACAGTGAAGCAGTTGCAACATGGAAATTTTGATGCCATTGATTGGGAAAATTTAATTGATGAGGTATCCGATTTGAGTCGGCGCGAGAAGAGGAAACTGAAAAGCCTACTCAGACATTTATGGGAGCATTTGCTGAAATTAAAATACTGGCAAAGTGAACTGGAGAGAAATCAATCTCATTGGAAAGGTGAAATTCGCAATTTTCGCAAACAAATTCGAGATGAATTAGAAGATAGTCCTAGCCTTAAAAATTATTTGAATGAGATTTCAGGGGAATGTTATGAAGATGCAAAAGAAATTGTTAGCGACAAGTCACAACTGTCGTTAGAAACCTTTCCCAAAGAGCCGATCGCGCCCTTAGATCAGGTGTTGGATGAAAACTGGTTGCCCTAAACTTGAACAGATTTGATTTTGGTGTTGCGATCCGCACCGGCTCCGGAGGGGCTTTACGCTACTAGAATTTCCTCTAAAATTGCAAGCTAAAATTGCAAGCGAAATGCGCTAATTAAAAAAGTGGTGCGTCAGCCGAAGGCCTCGTGCTAGAAAAAGATTTTTTAGAATTGCAAGATAAATGCTAGATTAATCCCCTACATTAAACTTAAGTTTCTAGACATGGTGGAACCTTATTATTAAGGATTGGAACCTAGCTTAAAATAACTAAAAGTTACCGAAAATTAATAAAATGAAATGGCGCAAATTAATCCGCCTGAGTTAGACAAAATTGTTACAGCAATTCTAAAAGCTCAGAGTAAAATATAGCAGTTCTTGGACTCACGAGCTACAGTAGCAACATTGACTGATTAAGGCTTATGACAAAATTTAATTACTTAATTGGTTCAGTTCAGAGCGT
>PXPI01000087.1 GCA_003021905.1 Cyanobacteria bacterium SW_9_44_58
TTCCGAAAATCAATTGAATAAGGTTGCATGGACACGCTTATTTTAATCTACTGTCTTTCCTTCTCAGTGTACCTTATTGGTCTGAGAATTGCTATATTATTATTTAATGATTCTTAGTTCAGTATTGGTTATTCGCTCATTGGCAATGGCAGAAACAATTTGGATTGCTCGCCACGGCAAACGGTATGACTTTGTTAACCCCGACTGGTTTATCACAGCAGAACTTCCCTATGATCCGCATCTAGCAGAAGAAGGAATTGTGCAAGCACAAGAACTAGGGCAAAGACTCAAATCAGAAAATATTACGCACATTTTTTCCTCTCCTTTTCTGCGGACGGTGCAAACCGCCTATGAAGCGGCAGAAATTTTGGATCTGCCAGTTAAACTGGAAGCCGGGTTGGGAGAATGGTTAAATCCAGAGTGGATGGAATACTCTCCTGAAATTCATTCCCGGGAGACGTTAGCGCAAACCTATTATCGCATTGATCTAAACTATACTTCAAAAGTGATTCCCAAATATCCAGAAAGTGAAGAAACGGTGCAGCAAAGAACAGCACAAACCGCCCAACAACTAGCCAGCGACTTTGCCGGGGAGTTATTATTAGTAGGGCATGGGGTTTCCGTTTTAGGAACTGCCCAAGGATTGTTGGGAAGACCTCTCCAGATGCGACCCTCTTTTTGTTGTTTGACAAAATTAGTGCAAAATAAGGGAAGTTGGGAGATGGAAATGGCTGGGGATACCTCCCATCTCTCGGAAACCGAAACCACAATTCGCTTTAATTAGGCATGCTATGACATTACTGATTGCAGGGGATATCGGCGGCACAAAAACGATTTTACGGTTGGTAGAAGTAACTGACCAAGCAGCGCCGTTCCAAACCCATTTGGAATCTACTTATCCTTCCCAGAACTATACCGATTTAGTGCCCATGGTGCAGGCGTTTCTCACTCAAACCGATTATACCCCCGATCGCGCCTGTTTTGCCATTGCCGGACCCGTCATTCAACAACGATCGCAACTGACTAATCTCGATTGGTATCTGGATGCCCTTACTCTCAAACAAGATTTAAACTTAGATGCGGTGAGTTTAATTAACGACTTTGCTGCGATTAGTTATGGCGTTCTGGGATTACAAGAAAACGAAGTCGAATCCCTACAAAATATCGAATCGCAAGACAATGCGCCCATTGCTGTTATTGGTGCCGGAACCGGGTTAGGAGAAGGTTTTTTAATCCCCAAAGGAAATGGGGACTATCAAGTTTTTGGAACCGAAGGAGGGCATGCTGATTTTGCCCCGCGTTCGGAGTTGGAATTTCAGTTATTCGACTATATTAGCAGCCAAAATAATTTGGATCATGTTTCTGTGGAAAGAGTGGTTTCAGGACAGGGAATTGTTTCCATTTATCAAGGTTTAAGAGATTTAGAAATTCTCCCTGAAAGCAATTCCTATGCCGCCCAAGCAATTAGAAACTGGGAAACCAATGGCAACTCCAACATTGATCCGGCTGCGGTGATTTCCCAAGCGGCGCAAGAGAAAACTGATTCTCTGGCAGAAAAAACCATGGAAATGTTTCTGGAAGCCTACGCTGCCGAAGCTGGCAATTTGGCCTTAAAATTGATGCCCTATGGCGGACTGTATCTCGCTGGGGGCATTGCCGCGAAAAATGTTTCCTTAATCAAAGAGAGCAATTTTCTTGACATTTTCAAGCAGAAAGGAAGAGTTAGTTCCGTTCTGGATGCTGTGCCCATTTATGTCATTCTTAATCAACAAGTGGGATTGTTGGGATCAATTATGTATGGCATAAATGATGAAGTCTGAGTAGCAGAGATTATTCTTCATATTGCCAACTTTGCGCGATCGCGCCCTCATCTACTACCCGTTTGGGACGCAAAATTAAAACGACTCTGCCCAACAAGGGTTGATTGGGGGCTTGTTCAAACCATTGAATCCCTAAGCCGTTTTCTTGTTCAATTAGAAAATAACTATGAAGATACCATTGCCTATCCCCGCGATCCACCACTACTAGCACGGGTTCATTCGCCAGGGACTCTGATTTGGGAAGTTGTTCCCGCTGACAGGGAATCGCAACCGGATCTGCTGCTGCCCAAATGGTTTGCCAACCGGGAAGGGCGACCCATTCCCCTTCTCCCGACAGTTTATTGAAACGAAACGTGCCTTGCTGTTGCGGTTGGGAATAACTTTGAAATTGAGAGGCACTAATGTCTAAGCTGGGAACCACTGGCAAAATCCGGGGCAATTCGTCTTCTTGTTCCAGACGATAGAGGGGTAAAGTGGGCGCAGGGGTTTCGGGAACGACGGTAAAATCGCTTAACAAATTTTCAATTTTTTCTCTGGCCGTCTCGGAGGCAACATAGCGCAATCCTTGGGCAATGAGGCGCGATCGCGCTTGCAAATCTTTTTTCCCTCTTGCCAATTTCCAGTACTTATAGGCGACGGCATCCCCAGCACAATCGGTGAATCTCTCCGGCAGGGAATTTAATTCCGAAAAGTCTTTAATCGCCTTGGCAATCTCATGGGCATCAGCTTGGGCTAATTGTTTGTCCATGGCCAATGTTGCTGCCTCAACCCGTTTGTTGGGGGGAAGAATGCGAAACTCATAGATAATGTCGCTGCCTTTTTGGGCAAAATAGGTTTTAACTTCCTCGCTCGCCCCAGCTTGAATAATGCTTTCATAGACTTGCGCCGCCACAATGACTTGGTTTTGATGAACCGGTTGCAAGCCGGTTTCCTCAAAAATGGTTTGGTTGTCATATCCTGCTTTTTGCAACTGCTGACAGGATTTTCCCCACTCCACCCAATTGCCTTCTTTTTGGCGGAGGGTTTGCAATAATTCACTCGCTTGTTGTTGAGACAGGGAGGCAGATTGAGGCTGTTCCGGCATAAGTTGCACTAGATTCGACAGATGATCATTTACTAATGTATCGCTTTTATCGTGACGGGTCACGGGTGAAGCTTTCTTTACTGGGTTTTACAATTAAAAAAAAATTTACAAAGTTTGTTTTCAAAATCTTTCTTTAAAAACACAATTCCGTATAAATTGCAAAAGGGAGAGAGGAGTTTAACGGACTCTACCCACTTATTTGACTGACGTGAAGAAACCATATCTTTGGGAGAACACATGAATATCGTCGTTGTTGGTTTAAGCCATAAAACCGCACCTGTAGCAGTTCGAGAAAAATTAAGCATTCAAGACAATGCCTTGGAAGGCGCGATCGCGCATTTGCTTCAACTTCCCCATGTGGAAGAAATCTCCATTCTCAGCACCTGTAACCGTTTAGAAATCTATGCCGTCATTACTGAAGCGGAACAGGGGATTCACGAAATCACGCAGTTTCTCTCCGAACGCAGTGCTTATCCCATCTCTCAACTGCGGCGGCACCTGTTTATTCTTCTCCATCAGGATGCCATTCGCCATTTAATGCGTGTTGCTGCGGGCTTAGATAGTTTAATTCTCGGAGAAGGACAAATTCTCTCTCAAGTCAAACACGCTCACAAGCTATCACAAAAATATCAAGGCATTGGCCGCTTGCTGGATCGCCTCTTTAAGCAATCCCTGTCTGCCGGAAAACGGGTGCGCAGCAATACTAATCTGGGAACCGGGGCGATGTCCATTAGTTCGGCGGCGGTGGAACTTGCCTCCACAAAAGTCAACAATCTTCAAGATTATCGCTGCACCATTGTCGGCGCTGGAAAAATGGCGCGATTAATTGTCCAACATCTCATTGCCAAGGGTGCTACGGAGATTTCCATTGTCAACCGTTCCCAAAAACGAGCACAAGATCTCGCCCAACAATTCAGCGACACGGAATTGCAACTGCATCCCCTAGAAGACATGATGAATGTCATTAGCAACTCTCATCTCGTCTTTACCAGTACCGGCGCCAGTGAACCGATTTTAGATCGCGCTAAGTTAGAACAAACCTTAGATCCCAATCAGCAGCTGCTCTTATTTGATATTTCTGTTCCCCTCAATGTGGACAATGATGTGGCCGAATTAGAATCAGTGGAAAATTACAACGTGGATGACTTAAAAGCAGTAGTGTCGAAAAATACGGCTAGTCGCCGGCAAATGGCCCAAGAAGCAGAAGCGTTGCTGGATGAAGAAGTGGAATCGTTTGAAGTCTGGTGGCGTTCCTTGGAAACCGTTCCCACCATTAGCTGTTTGCGAGAAAAAGTGGATACCATCCGCGAACAAGAATTGGAAAAAGCTCTCTCCCGTCTCGGAACCGAATTTGCGGAAAAACATCAGGAAGTGATTGAAGCCCTAACCCGAGGCATTGTCAATAAAATTCTCCATGAACCCATGGTGGAACTGCGAGCGCAACAAGATATTGAAATGCGTCGGCGCACCATTCAATCCTTGCAACGGTTATTCAACCTTGACCCGGAACAGCAGTATAGTTCATGAGTTGTAGGGGAAACAGGGAAACCGATTACCGATCGTTTGTCCCCTTCCCTGTGTCCGAGTCCCACTGGCTATGATTCCAGTCTACCCGTTGTGCTAAAAACGCATCCAACGACTCTGAGGAGGGTAAAGCGGATTGCGCCCCAGCACGAGTTACTGTTAACGCCCCGGTAGCGGACCCGCAAATAATGGAACGCTGCAGATTCATCCCCTGACACAAGGCAACAGCTAATCCGGCATTAAAGGCATCGCCGGCGGCAACGGTATCAATAATGGGATCAGTATCAAATGCCGGGACAAAAAATGTTTCCTCGCCATGGGCACAATAAACCCCTTGTTGCCCTAAGGTAACGATTACGGTGTTTACCCCTTGCTTTTGCAATTGCATGGCCGCTTGTTGGGCAGTGTCGGTATCGATAACGGCAAACCCGACTAATTGTTCTGCTTCCACAGCATTAGGCGTAATGATGTCAACATTATGATAAAGGGTCAAGGGTAATGCTTGGGCTGGAGCAGGGTCGAGAATGACTTTCACCCCCATCTTTTGGGCAAGTTCTGCCGCCGCTTCCACAACGGCTAAAGGAATTTCCAACTGCAATAATAAAAAGGCTGCTCCTTCTAAATGCGGGCGCAACCGTTCTACATCTATTGCGTCTAGGTTGCCGTTGGCTTCGGGAATAACAATAATTTGATTTTCTCCCGAATCATCCACTGCAATCATGGCAACGCCGGTATGAACGGATTCATCTTTTAACACCCCGCTGCTATCAACTTGGTTGTCTTGCAAGGATTGGATCAGATTTTGGCCAAAGCTATCTTGGCCCACACGCCCGACCATTTGGCAAGGAATGCCTAAGCGAGACACCGCGATCGCTTGATTGGCCCCTTTTCCGCCGGGAATCATGGCAAAACTTTCCCCGGTAATGGTTTCTCCGGGCATGGGCAATCGGGAGGTATTCGCTGCTAAATCCATGTTCAGGCTGCCCAAGACAACAATATGAGACTGATTCATAAATTAATATCAAATGGATAAATGTTTGCTTGATTCTCGCTCGGGGAAATAGGAAGACAAGGTGAAGAAATTACTTATGATGCCATGAGATTAATACTCCATCTTGCAAATTTGAGTTAGAGGGCCGTCAGCGGTTGACCCAATTGAGTTAAGGGTAAGGCATAGCCGCCGGTGACTAAGTAAACGTTTGTTGCGTTTTCTCCCACGCGACGAATTAAATCTCCTAAGCGATCGCGAAACGCCCGTCCGCTTTGATAGGCAGGAATCACTCCCCATCCCGTTTCTTCGGCCACTAAAATCACTTGGGATGGGGTTTGGTCTAAACTGTCTAAGAAAGTATTTACCGTCTGTTCCCACTGTTGATCCTCGGTGGTAAGAAGATTGGCAACCCAGGTTCCTAGAGAGTCAATCAATAAACAGTCTTCTGCTTGGGCTTGCTGGAGACAGTTTGCTAAAGCGGTGGGAATTTCTTGGGTTGACCAAGATTGGGGGCGGCGCAAGGCGTGTTTTTGCAGTTTGTCTTGCCAGGCTGGATCCTTGGGATCCGCGATCGCGGTAGCAATATAAGTGACAGGCTTAGGGGATTGTTTTGCCAAGTGTTCTGCCCATTCACTTTTGCCGGAACTCGCGGGTCCAACCACGAGAATGATTTGTCCTAGTTGTGTTTGTGATGTTCCCACAGTTCCCATTTTAATGGTTCACTCAAGGAGATTCTTTCCTTGCTCAGTTTTATAGAAAGGCGCCGTAAAATCAACGTGCTTTTAGCCGTTAGATATAAGGCGCGTTAACTGAGAGATTCGACATCTCGAAGTTAACAAATTCACAAAATTTTGATATAATGAAAATAAGATAAAGGAGACATAATCGCAGTAGCCGTGGTACGCGAAGCTATCCTCACTAAAGCTCCGGCTGTATAAAGGGTAGTCCCACCAATTCGTATCGAAATCGAATTGCCCCAAAAGTCCACTGAGGTAAACATCAAGGCTGGGAGATCAATAGAAATTGAATACCGTGGGGCGCACGGGAATCAACGCTTGGGGAGCTATCCATTAGAGTGCTTGCTGTAAAAGGTGTAGTCGGGTAGGACATGAGACTGTAAGACCAAAATCGACTTGTCGATGGAGGCAAGACTCAGCCCAAGAATCCAACGTGCTGGCTTCCGTTGGAGTCGTCAATCTGCACTGAAAATAACCAACGAAAATGCCGTACTATTCATTCATATTGCGATACGTGGCCACAGCAGAAGGAGAAATTCGATTCAAATAGCGAAAGATCCAATACTTAAAAATGGTATCTAAAATAACGGGAAACGTGGCAATAAATAGGAAGTTAAATTCCCGATTTTCTGGCAATCCAAAATGCCGTCCAATTTCTTCTAAAATCACTTCCCACCCATGAGGGGAGTGATATCCCACGAACATATCTGTGGATAAAATGATAATAAATGCTTTGGCGGAATCGCTTAAACCATAAACAAATTCATCAATAAATGATTTCAGCACCGCAATTTGTTCGCGGCTAAAATAAATGACCAAACCGAACGCCACAACAGACAACAAATCCGCAATAATATTTTCCAGGGCGTTTTCCCCCAAATCCTGATATTTTTCTGCAATCTCTACCGCTTTTTCTTCCACCCTCTTATCAATTTCTTCTTGAGATAGTTCTGACTCTATCCCCAGCTTTTTTTTGAAGTGCAGTTTTTCTTCATAGTTTCTTAATTCCGTTAAGGCTTCTTCTTCAAAATCTTCATTAATAAATATTTCTTCCTGAGTTTCTGTAAACCAATATTGTTCAGCTAGAGGGTGGATAATAAAGGTTTTTGCAATTTGATGAGTCAGAAGCGGTACAATAATTAAAATCAATAGAAAGCGAAGGGAAATTGCCGTTTTATCCCGAGAAGTACGGAAAGTTTTAACCACTTCTTCTTCCGCCTCTGAAGAGTTGGGATCAATTTCCCGCTTAATGCGATTGAAAGTTCTCAGCAGCGATCGCGGTAAAACGCTGGTTTGTTTGGAAGGATTGTTGCCGGTTTGGGATTTGTCGGAACGAGGATTTCCAGAAGCGGGTTGCTCTTGCTTGTTTAAGGAACCGCTTTTTTCTTCATAAGCCATTTCTTCAACCCGAGCAGAAGAAGCAATCTCATTTTTCCTTAAATTTGTCTTGGTTTTTCCTTCAGTTTGATTTGCCTCGCTCTGCTCATAATGGAGAATTACTTCTTCAACAAAATTTAATTTTTCTAAAATAACCGAGGGATTTTTGAAGTATTTATTACGAGGAAAATTCTGAGCAGACCAGTTAATAAAGGAACGACTCTTTTTAAATTCGTTTAATTTGGCTTGAGCAACTTTTAAGTTTTGATTAACTTCTTCCTGAAAATAAGCAATAACTTGGTCGGAATAGGAGCTATTGTTGGGATTAACCGGCTCTTGAGCAAAATATTCATCTTCAATCACCTTAATCATTAACGTTGCCCGATAGGCTTGCTCTAATGATTGCTCTGGAGAATTGAAAAACCACTGTGTTAAATTACGAAAAACTCTCGGTAGATACATTCACTAACAAGATAGATAATAATTAATATTGTTGAGTGTGAGTTAACTCGTTTTTCAAGATAAGCTAGAGAGGAATAGCATTTGGGGAAATTTTAACAAACATACATGGCAACGGAATTCGCCAGTTGGATTACAGGCAACGCCGGCAGCGGCAAAACGGCTTACTTAGTTGAAACCTTCTGCCGCTGGCTTCAAAGCTGGCAACCAAGTTTAGACAAAAGCCAACTGCAGTGTACGCCATCTGCTCTCATCTTTGCTGCTAATCATACCACCGGTCGCAAATTGAGCCAGCAATTAACCGACGCTGTTGCGGGAAACTATCCCATTGTTGTCAAAACGCCGCTGGGGTTTATTGAAGATGAAGTTAATTTATTTGCGCCCCTTTGTTGGCAACGATTAAATCTAACTCCCCAGTTTACGCTAAAACTGCGCTCCGAAACGGAACAAAGCCTAGCCACAGCGCTGTGGCATAATGCTTGGCCTAAGTCGATGATTCCCAACGCCGCAGCAGAAGCTCGCTTAGTTCGAACGACCTTAGATATTTTACAACTCGCTGGTGCCAGTGCCGCCCCCCTAGAAGAGATTCCCCATCGACTGGCTTCGCGACTCTCCCCAGAAGAGAAAGCAACGTTGGGAGACGAGGAAATTTTTCCTTTGATGGGGGAACTGATTTTGCAATGGCGAGATTGGTGTCTCCAGCGGGGTTTCCTCACCTACGGTCTCATTTATAACTTGTATGGACAAGTTTTATTGCCGGATCCCACCTATCAAGACAAACTAAAGAAGCGCTATCAGGGCATTTTTGCCGACAATGCAGACGATTATCCCGCGATCGCGCACGATTTAGCAAGCTTTTTTCTCCAGCAACAGCGCAGTGCTGTCTTTACCTTCAACCCCAACGGAAAAGTTCGTTTTGGACTGAACGCCGATCCCGATCTTTGGGAAAATCTAGCGCAACATTGTCACACTGTTGCCCTTTCCTCGCCTCCCCCTGTTTCAAACACTCCCTCTCCCCGAGCTACCATTCCCAGCATTCTGCAACTCATTGATGATCCGTGTTCCCTAGAACCGTTGCCTTCCTGCATCCGCAACATTCAAACCCTCTCTCGTTCCCAATTGTTGCGGGAAACTGCCGAAACAATTATTGAACCCATTCAACAAGGCAAAATTCAACCGCAAGAAGTGGCCATTATTGCCCCCGGTTTGGATGAAATTGCCCGCTACACATTGATGAAATTATTTCATCAAGCCTCAATTCCAGTTTATCCGCTCAATGAACAACGTCCGCTGATTAGTTCTTCGTTGGTTCGTGCCCTGCTGACGCTTGCTTGTTTGGTTTATCCGAATTTAGGGCGATTAATCGACAGCAATACGGTTGCGGAAATGCTAGTCATTTTAACCGAACCTTCCTCTTATTCTATCGATCCGGTGCGAGCCGGATTGCTAGCTGACTATTGTTATCAAGCGGATCCGAGTTCTCCCCGTTTACTCGATATTAAAACGTTTCCGCGTTGGGATCGCATCGGATATCAAGCAGAAACTGCATATAATCAGCTTCGTGATTGGATTGAACATCAAAAACAGCAACAAAATACCGCCCAACCCACCAATTTAGTCAGTTTTTTCAATCAAGCCATTCAACAACTGCTTTGGAAAGGAAATAATTTTTCCGTTGCCGATCTTTCTAGTCTGAGAGAATTAACAGAAACGGCACAACATTATTGGGAAGTGGAAAGTCGAATGCCAGAGGTTGCATCTCGCGATCCCAGCTATATTATTGACCAATTTATTCAACTCCTTAGACAAGGAACAATTACAGCAAATCCCTATCCGCTAACATCTTTGCAACAGTCTTTTTCTCAAGGAATTACCCTTGCCAATATTTTTCAATATCGTTCCCAAAGAAATTATCATCGTTGGCAATTTTGGCTGGATGTAGGCTCGCCATTATGGCTAAAACAAGGGGCAACTAGTTTATTTGCCTGTTCAGTGTTTCTTCGCAATCAAAGCGGCGAAAATTTAACCCCGGAACTAGAAGATGAAGAACATCTCAAACGCATTTTACAAGATTTATTAGAGCGAGCAACGGAACGGGTTTATTTATGCCATAGTGATTTAGCGGTTAATGGAACTGAACAAATGGGGATTTTATCCAGTCTAATTCAAGGAACGATGCCTTCAGAACAATCTGCCAATTAAGTTTGTCCATAAACAGCAATTTAATAAAAATTTTAATTGCTGAATTACGATTTTAAACTCACTTGAAGTCCACCTGAATTCAATCCATTGAAAACTGTGTTTACCATTCATTTATCAACTCAATTATTTGCTGTTTCCGAACCGCAACCCCTTTTAGGCCAAGTTTGGTTAGACTTAATGGTTATCCTGTTAATGTTTGTTTTATCGGGAACATTTTCAGGCTCAGAAACAGCAATTACCGCCTTTGATAATTTAAAACTTCGCGGTTTAATTCGAGAAAAAGGGGATCCCAATGGGATTTTTCGTCTGGTTTTAGAGAATCGGACTCGGTTTATTATTACGCTGTTATTAGGAAATAATTTAGTTAATAATTTTGCTGCAGTTTTAACCAGCAATTTATTTGCCATTTGGTTAGGAAATGCTGGTTTGGGAATTGCAACAGCGGTCGTTACAATTATCGTATTAATCTTTGCAGAAATTACCCCGAAATCTTTAGCCATTAATAATGTCTTATCGATTTTTCAGTTAGTGGTTCGTCCCATTTATTGGTTATCCCGATTTCTTGCTTTATTCGGCATTATTTATTTATTTGAAACCATTGCTCAATATACAGTTCACTTATTTCAAAAACTTCTCGGACAAAATGATCAGCAAGGGGAATCTTTAACTGACTTGCAATTAATGATTGAAATGTTGGGGGGCAAGGGGAAACTCGATATTTATAAGCATCAGCTGTTGAATAAAGCGCTGATGTTGGATCAGTTGCGCGCTAAAGATGTGGTGAAACCTCGGATTGCCATGCGCACCATTTCTCATCAAGCCACTTTGCAAGAAGTGGTTAATCTGTGTTTAGAAACGGGGTATTCGCGCATTCCCGTGCAGGGAGAATCCAAAGATGAGATTGTTGGAGTGGTGAACTTAAAAGAAGCCTTACAGTCGTTGCATAATCTTCCTGCTGAAAATCGCAATCAAGTCTTGGTGACAGAAGCAATGGCACCTCCGGTGTATATGCCTGAAACCAAACAGGTGGCAAGCATCTTAAAAGAAATGTTGCAGCAACGGCTTCATATCGCGATCGTGGTCGATGAATATGGCGGAACAGTGGGACTGGTTACCCTAGAAGACATTTTAGAAGAACTTGTTGGGGAAATTTATGATGAAAGCGATTTTCCCCGTTCCCGCGAAGGCAATAGCAAAACTGGTTCCTCGCAACCGCGGCGGCGGCGTTCTCAACAGGGATAAGAAAAAAATGCGCGATCCCTTTGCAATTCCAAACCCCTGTGTTATTATGAGTAATCGCGCGTGGAAACGCGGGTCGGTGCCCGAGTGGTTAATGGGGGCGGACTGTAAATCCGCTGGCTTTTGCCTTCGTTGGTTCGAATCCAACCCGGCCCATCTACCACGCCCGTGTAGCTCAGCGGTAGAGCACACCCTTGGTAAGGGTGAGGTCACGAGTTCAAGTCTCGTCACGGGCTTCTGCTAAGACAGGATAAAAAAGTGTCTAATTCCTGATTAATCAAGCATGATTAGCCAAAATTTAGGTAAAATCAACCTGGTTCTTTTGGTCAGTATCATTAACAATGTCTCAGGCTAGGTCGATCGCGATTTTATTAATTTCCTGTCCCGATCAAAAAGGATTAGTCTCTCGCATTTCTCATTTTATTTTTGAGGGAGGCGGCAATATTCTTGACTTGGATCAACATGTAGATCCCAATGAAGGGATTTTTTCGGCGCGCATTGCTTGGGAGATGCAGGAATTTACCATAACTTCTTCTCAGTTAAAGGAAGCTTTTACCCCTCTTGCCAAGGAAATCAATGCCAATTGGGATATTTATTTTTCCTGGGAAAAAACCAGACTGGCTATCTTTGTTTCTAAGTACGACCATTGTCTGCAAGAGATTCTATGGCGTCATCGTCTCGGAGAATTTGGGGTAGAAATTCCGTTAATCGTTTCCAATCATCCAGACTTAAAGCCCTTAGCTGATCATTATGGGATTCCTTACTATGTTTTCCCAGTTACGAAAGACAATAAAGAAGAACAAGAACAAAAGCAACTGGCGTTATTAGCCGAATACCAAATTGATACAGTTATTCTCGCACGTTACATGCAAATTCTAACGCCCCAATTTGTCAGTGCCTATCCCAGCCAAATCATCAATATTCATCATTCCTTTTTACCGGCTTTTGTGGGGAAAAGTCCTTATGCCCAGGCTTTTGAAAGAGGGGTAAAAATTATTGGCGCCACTAGCCACTATGTTACAGAGGAATTGGATGAAGGCCCCATTATTGAACAAGATATTATCCGCATTTCCCATCGCGATTCGCTACAGGATTTAGTGCGCAAAGGTCGAGATTTAGAACGTTTAGTGTTAGCGAGGGCGATTCAATATCATACAGAGAATCGAGTTTTAGTTAATGGAAGAAAAACAATTATTTTTGAGTAAACATCAATTATAGCAGGCGGGATTGACGCGATCGCGCTTTTTTTTTCATGTTTGGTTTTGCGACCGGTCACTCGCTTACGCCATAGTTTGAAACTGGATAGCTTTAAATCAAATGGATTTGCTACAGATTTCTGTGGGTAATAGGGAGACAAGGCGACAAGAAGGCAAGGGGAAGGGATTCCTATACCTGAATCCTTACACTGCAATTAAACGAAAAAAAACAGTATCAAATCATTAGGATTAACTTTCGGAACCAAGAAAACGGTAGTATTTGCGTTGTTGGTAGCGGTGTGTGCAACGCTTAGCAGCATTATTTATGGAGAACTGTTGTTGAGTAACTCGCGCTTTTTTTAATTGGGTGGCGCGATCATAAACCAACTTTGTATGATTTAAGGGGAGAAAGCTATACTCAAAGCAATTAAAATCAGTCAAATATCGCAATCATAAAATTTGCTTATGTCTTTTAATTATCCTAAAACGCCAAAAGTGGAACAAATTGATAATTATCATGGTGTCAAAGTAAAAGACTCTTATCGTTGGTTAGAAGATCCCGATTCTGCTGAAACAAAAGCATGGGTAGAGGCACAAAATGAAGTTGCTTTTGAGTTTTTAGAACAAATCTCTGAGCGAGAAACGATTAAAAATCGTCTTACTGAACTCTGGGATTACGAAAAATATGGCATTCCCTTTAAAAAAGGAGAACGCTATTTTTACTTGAAAAATGATGGGTTACAAAACCAAAGTGTTCTTTATACTTTAAAACAGCTAGATGAAGAACCCCAAGTGTTAATTGACCCCAATCAATTCTCGGAAGATGGAACGGTTGCCCTATCGGGAATTGCCATCAGTGATAATGGTCAGTTTTTAGCTTACGGCATTTCTAAATCGGGTTCAGATTCGCAAGAATGGCAAGTTAGGAATATCGAAACGGGAGAAGATTTTTCGGATCATTTAGAGTGGATTAAATTTTCCGGCGCTACTTGGACAACTGACAATGAAGGGTTTTTCTATAGTCGCTACGAAGCGCCGCCGGAAGGGAAACAATTAGAAGAAGCAAATTATTACCAAAAATTATATTATCATCGTTTAGGGACAGAACAAAGCGAAGATCTATTAATTTATGAACGCCCCGATCAAAAAGAATGGATGTTTGATGCTGATGTCAGCGAAGATGGCAAGTATCTAATTATTTCTGTCAGTCAAGGAACTGATCCTAAAAATTTAGTTTTTTATCAAGATTTAGAAGATCAAAGCGGAGAAATTAAAGAACTCATTTCCGAGTTTATTGGCGATTTTCGTTTTATTGAAAATGAGGGATCGCTGTTTTGGTTTCGCACTGATTATGAGGCCCCGAAAGGACGCTTAATTGGCATTGATATTAATCAGCCTGAACCGGAAAATTGGCAAGAAATTATTCCGGAAAGTCAGAATACCTTAGAAGGGGTTACTGTTCTCAATAACCAGTTTATTTTAGATTATTTACAGAATGCGCGATCGCGCATACAAATTTATAGTTTAACTGGAAAATATATTAAAGACATTAAACTGCCGGGAATCGGTTCCGCTGGCGGATTTTACGGGAAACGCGAGGACACCGAAACCTTCTACGCTTATACAAGTTTCAAGACACCCACTCGAATTTACCGCTACAATTTTGAAACCGGCGAAAGCACTCTTTTCCGAAAACCCACTGTTGATTTTAATCCTGCCAACTACGAAACACGCCAAGTCTTTTACCGCAGTAAAGATGGAACGCAAGTTCCCATGTTTATTACCCACAAAAAAGGCTTGCTGTTGAACGGAAATAATCCCACAATTCTCTATGCTTATGGCGGATTTAATATTCCAGTAACCCCTAGTTTTTCAGTAAGTCGGTTAGTCTGGATGGAAATGGGAGGCATTTATGCTGTTCCCAACTTGCGCGGCGGCGGCGAATATGGAGAAGAGTGGCACCAGGCTGGAACCAAATTAAATAAACAAAACGTCTTTGATGACTTCATCGCGGCTGCGGAATGGCTAATCCAACACCGTTACACCTCTTCCCAAAAACTAGCGATTAACGGCGGCAGTAACGGTGGGTTGCTCGTGGGGGCATGTATGACGCAACGCCCGGAATTATTTGGCGCGGCCTTACCCGCAGTGGGGGTAATGGATATGCTGCGCTTCCACAAATTTACCATTGGTTGGGCATGGTGTTCCGATTACGGTTCCCCGGAAAATGAAGAAGAATTTCATGCCTTATATGCTTATTCTCCTCTGCATAACCTCAAACCCGGTACCGTTTATCCTTCGACGTTAATTACAACAGCCGATCACGACGATCGCGTGGTTCCTGCCCATAGCTTTAAATTTGCGGCTGCGCTACAAGAAGCCCACGCTGGGGATAATCCGGTTTTAATTCGCATTGAAACCAAAGCCGGGCATGGCGCCGGGAAACCTACGAGTAAGCGCATTGAAGAAGTGGCTGATCAATTAGCGTTTTTGCGGGCAGTGTTATAGTGATGTAGCTTCCATTTGACGCACTGCGGTTAATGCGGAATAACTCACCCCGGCGGTTCCCTCTCCGGGATGGGTACAGTCGCCCACTAACCAGAGATTTTTAATCGGTGTTCGATTGGCAAACCCAAACGGGCCAAATGTGGAAACCCGTTGTCCTAATCCTCCCACATAACCGGATTCTCGTGCTGTGAAACGAGCAAACGTTCTTGGGGTTGCCGCTTCTTGATGAACAATCGTGTCTGGGGTGAGGTGAAAGTACTGACTAAGGCGTTGCATCGCTGTTTCGACATAATCTTGCTTCAACGCCTCATATTCCTCAGCAGTATTAGTCCACCATTGACTCGCTTCCGTAAAAGAAGATGCGGTAATGGTCGCTTGTCCCTCTGGGGCACGTCCATCTCCGGGTTCACTAACGGAAACAAACAGCGAGTTCTTTTCACCAACAACGCCATCATAATCATATAAAAATTGCAGATGCAGGGGACAGTTTTCTGGAATTGCGCGGCGGTCAACCCCTAAATATAAGACAAATGCCCCGTTAGCGGGGGGTAAATTCTCCACTCGTCTTTGGTATCCTCTCAGGAAAAGGTCAGAGGCACCAAAGGAATTATTGGGATCATTCAACAACTTTAATAAGTTCTGTACCGTCACATTTGCCACCACGGCAGTTGTATTTTCCCGCCACGTTTCTCCGGTTTTGTCATTGCCAACGGTAATTCCTGTAACCTTTCCGTCTTCACAATGAATTTTTTGAACGCCATGGCGCAGTCGCAGCTTTCCCCCATGTTTTCTCAACCCTTTTACCAAACAAGTGCTTAATACTTGCATACTCCCTTGCAAGTGCCATATTCCCTGTGGGGCTTGGGAAATTCCTAACGCCGTAGCTGCATATAAAAGGGCTGTTTCATCGGCATTGACTTGGGAATAGAGTTTCAACTGCATGTCAAGAAATGTTCGCAACCGCTTATCGCGATGCAGTCGCAATACTCGTAACAAATCCCCTACTGTCAGAAAAGTAAACGGCAACGTCAGCAAGGTATCGGGGCGTATCGCAGACACGAGTTGCCCCATATCCCACAAATTGCGAGGAGGGAGAACAGGGTTGCGTTCCTGAAACCGCCAACTAATAGCAAATAGGGTTTCCATGAGTTGCCAAAACGGTTCACTTCCCGGAAATTGCTGTTGTCGTTCTTGTCGCCATTGTTCCGAGTCACGCCAAACGCGAATGGGTGTTGTTTCTCCGGGGAGATATACGACACAAGCAGGATTGCAAGGAGTTGCCAGAGGAACGTCCATGCCTAATTCTGTAAACATTTGTTGATGAACTCCCCCAGATTCTAATCCGGCAACTTGGGTTGCCCCGACATCAAAGGTGAAACCATGTCGTCTAAAAGTGGAGGCACAGCCACCGGGTACATAGGCTTGATCATAGACAGTAACGGAATAACCGCGCTTAGCAAGTAAAGCCCCTGCAGTTAGTCCACCAATGCCGCCGCCAATGACACTTACCTGTTTGGACATTGCAACTATGAGAATAAACTGTCTCTATTGTAAACTTTTGTATCGCTATCCGTTCTCTTCCCCAACAAGCTTTCAAAAAATTGATGAAAATCGTTGACAAAATTATCAAAAAAATGCAATTTTACTGGCATATTTATTGCGTGTTGGAGATGACGCCTTTTTTACAGAGGAGGTCATTCTAACCATTGGTCAAAGGTGTGGGGTATGATTAGAGAAAATATTCGGGTAGCGCCAGTTGCAGTTCCTCCAGCAAACATCGCCCTCTGGAAAGAATTGGGATTAAAAATGCTGCTAGCAGCAATGATGGCAAGTTTCACTGCATTGGGGGGGTCTTCAGCAATCAAACCGTCTTCTGTTAAGGCACAGAATGTTGCCGCTAATCCTCCCAGTACTGGAAGATGGCTGGATGCCTCCTTCCCTGTCGAAAATTTCCAAGCCTATACCTCTCCGTTTGGTTATCGCCAGTCGCCAACCAGTGGGCGAGAACAATTTCATCGGGGATTGGATTTAGCTGCCCCGTTAGGCAGTTATATTCGCAATTGGTGGGGCGGAAAAGTAACTAAATTATCGGATCACACTGCTTGCGGCACCATGATTGTGATTCAATCCGGGCAATGGGAACACATTTATTGTCATCTTAAAGGGCGTGTTCACCGAACAAGCAACGGGTTAATTTTCGTTGACCGTGAAGCAGGCATTCGTTTAAGAAAGGGACAACGCGTTGCTACGGGAACTCGCATTGGACGCATTGGTATGACCGGACGAACCACAGGCCCCCATTTGCATTGGGGGCTAAAGTATGCCGGAGAATATATTGATCCCGCCTTAATCTTACGACAAATGTATCAGGAACAAGCTGCCTTGCAATGATGATTGATTCGCAAAAAGTTTGAATATTATTGATTTGTTGGCTGTTCAGTTTCTGAGTTTTGATGATTGGTTGATACGTCGCTTGTTTCTTTTAGGGAAAGCAACTAACCAACCATGGCCCAAAATCGTTTGTTGTTCAGAAAGTTTCCACTGAGTAATTGGTACGTTGCCAACGTTTATTTCAGTGAACTTTAAAGATGGCGCTTGTTTTTTCGCAATATCTTGAACATTAAGCGCGACAGTCCCTAATCGAGCGCGAAGCGGATTAGGGAAGGTGATCTTTTTCTAATGTTGATTCTGCGATCGCGCGATCGCTGGTTTCCATGACAATGCCTAGCCCCATGCCAAATTGCCCAAACGTTCCCGAGTTAGAGGAAAGGGCAACTGAACCGACACCGAATTCTCCATGTCGAGCAAAAATAATTGTTGAAATTAATCATCGATCGCGCCTAAGGCATCAATAATCGCTTCCAGCGCGATCGCGACATGCGTCCAATGGGTTCCCCCTTGACAAAAAATCGTATAGGGTTCCCGCAACGGCGCATCTGCCGATAACTCCGAGGTACTGCCATCAATAAATGTACCTCCTGCCATTACTAATTCACTCTCATATCCCGGCATTTGCGACGGCACCGGATCAAGATAAGATCCCACTGGGGATTGCTGTTGCAAAGCGCGACAGAAAGCAAGAAGTTTTTCTCGACTGCCCAATTCAATAGCTTGAATAATATCGCGACGGGGCGTTTCGGGAAGGGGATTCACCGGATACCCCAGTTGATGAAACACATGGGAAACCAGATGCGTCCCTTTAATGGCTTCTCCCACCATTTGCGGGGCGAGAAACAAGCCTTGAAATAAGAGACGATTTTGATCAAAGGTGGCACCTCCCTCACTGCCAATCCCTGGGGTAGTCAACCGGCAACAGGCCGCTTCCACTAAGTCTTTTCGTCCGGCAACATAGCCCCCAGCAGTAACAATGGTGCCTCCTGGATTTTTAATCAGAGAACCGGCAATCAAATCTGCCCCTACCGCTGGCGGTTCTTGGGTTTCAACAAATTCCCCATAACAGTTGTCCACAAAGCAAATTGTATTGGGGTTTTGCTGTTTAACCAGTTCAACAATGCCTTGAATATCGCTAATGGAAAGGCTGTCTCGCCAACGATAGCCGCAGGATCGCTGAATAAAAACTAACCGCGTGTTTTCGGCAACTGCAGTTTTTAAACCCTCCCAATCCAGGGAAGCTTGGGAGGTCAAGGGCAGTTCTCGATACTGAATGCCGAATTCTCGTAAGGATCCCGGTGCGGATTCCCGTAATCCAATGACTTCTTCTAACGTATCGTAAGGTTTACCAGCCACAGCTAGCATTTCGTCCCCGGGTCGAAGAACCCCGAAAAGCCCGCACGCGATCGCGTGGGTTCCGGAAACAAACTGCACTCGCACTGCTGCCGCTTCAGCATTCATAACCCCAGCAAAAACGCGATCGAGCGTTTCCCGGCCTATATCATCATGACCATAACCGCTAACACTGGCAAAATGATGTACGCCTACCCGTTCTTGCCGAAGGATCTGTAGAACCTTTTTTACGTTATGCTTGATCTTGGTATCAATTCCAGAAAAAAATGGGAATAGTGCTGTTTCTGCTTGTTCTAGCAAGCGTTGACTCTTCATAGACTCTAATTTAATTTGTGCTAATATTGTCCAAAATTTAAGGATTTATTTGGATTATAATCTTGCATCGGTATCGCTAGAGTCAGCACAATACCATTAAACTGCTCATTAAGGAAACGTAAATTAGTCTATGACTATTGCAACTGAAAAAAATCTATCATTTGATTGGCCAACATTTATCTATATTGCAAGCATCCATTTAGTCGCCCTGCTGGCATTTTTTCCCCAATTTTTTAGTTGGTCTGCTGTGGGAGTTGCCCTCATCATGCACTGGGTAACCGGCGGACTTGGGGTAACCCTTGGTTTCCATCGGCTGTTGACCCACCGCAGCTTAGAAGTTCCCAAATGGTTAGAGTATTTCCTTGTTTTCTGCGGCGTCCTATCTGCCCAGGGAAGCGTGATTGATTGGGTGGGTTTACACCGGATTCACCACAAACATTCGGATAGCGATCCTGATCCCCACGACGCTAATCAAGGATTTTGGTGGAGTCATATGGGGTGGATGCTTCATGACATTCCTGGTGATCCCGAAATTCCCAAATATACCCAAGATATTAATTCCGACCCAGTTTATCAATTCTTATCTAATTATTTCATTTTGATTCAGGTGGCATTTGGCCTTTTCCTTTATGCCCTTGGCGGATGGCCATTTGTCATTTGGGGCGTATTTGTTCGATTAGCCGTAGTATTCCACTGCACTTGGTTTGTCAATAGCGCTACTCATAAATTTGGCTATCGCACCTTTGACTCGAACGATCAGTCCCGCAATTGCTGGTGGGTTGCCCTATTAACCTACGGTGAAGGTTGGCACAATAACCATCATGCTTATCAATATTCGGCACGTCATGGCTTGCAATGGTGGGAACTTGATATTACATGGATGACGATTCGCTTCCTAGAAATTTTAGGCCTAGCAAAAAACGTCAAGCGAATTAAAGAATAAGTTATCAGTCCTGCTGGAAAAGGCAGGGCTTTTCAGTTGCCAATTTTTTTAGTACAATTTAAGTCTGCGCCACCCATTGATTGCCCAGGTGGCGATTATTTTAGTTGAACCTTAAATTAAAGATAATAAGCATTATGGCAAAACGAGTACAAGTTGTATTACACAAAGATGTGAAAAAACTCGGTCAAGCAGACGATTTGGTCGAAGTCGCCCCCGGCTATGCGCGGAATTATCTGATTCCCCAGCAATTAGCAAGTATAGCTACTCCAGGGGTACTCAAACAGGTGGAACAACGCAAAGAAAAAGAACGTCAACGTCAATTGGCAATTCTGAAAGAAGCCCAGGATCAGAAGACAGCCTTGGAAACTGTTGGCCGCTTTACGATTCGCAAGCAAGTAGGTGAAGGAGACGCAATTTTCGGAACAGTAACGCCCCAAGATGTGGTAGATGTAATTAAGGAAGTAACCGGACAAGACATTGATCGCCGCGGCGTGGTTTTACCCGATGAAATTAGTCGCATTGGTTTCTATTCGGCAGAAGTAAGGTTGCATCCGGAAGTAACGGCCCATATTGAAATTCAGGTAGCTTCCTTATAAAGGTTGAATTTCCCGATTTTCCCCTCTTAATAATTTCTGGGATCTCAGCAATCATTGACTGTTTAACAAGGGAATGTTCCTTGCTGGCATCCGCTAGCATAAGGGAGTCGGAATGCATTTAAGTTATGGCTGAGTTTGCCCCAATTAGCGATCAATCACTCCCTCCCCAGAATCTGGAAGCAGAAGAGTCAATTTTGGGAGGGATTCTGCTGGATCCAGAAGCGATCGCGCGGGTGGCAGAGTTCCTTCCCCAAGAGGCATTTTATCTCCAAGCCCATCAAACCATCTATCAAGCCGCGATCGCGCTTCAAAGCCAAGGAAAACCCACGGATTTGATGACAGTGAGTACTTGGTTGGACGATCAAGGGTTGCTGGAAAAAGTCGGCGGAAAGGCCAAATTAGCCCAATTAGCGGATCGCACGGTTTCAGCCGTTAATATTGACGGCTATGCCCAACTGGTTTTAGAGAAATATCTCCGCCGCAAGCTGATTCATGCCGGACACCAAATTATTCAATTAGGCTATGACACCACCGAAGCTTTAAATCTCATTCTCGATCGCGCCGAACAAAATATTTTCGATCTCACCCAAGATCGGCCTCAGTCCGGGTTAGTGCCGCTCTACGAAACGTTATTGGGAACTTACGACGATATTGAAAGCCGGTATAACCAAGAAAAACGGCCTGGACTCAATACGGGGTTTTACGATTTAGATAGCATGACCAGCGGGTTGCAGCCCTCAGATTTGGTGATTTTGGCGGGACGGCCATCAATGGGGAAAACCGCCTTTGGCTTAAATATCGCCCGTTACATTGCGGGAGGATCTCAGTCGCCCGTTGCTTTGTTCAGTTTGGAAATGTCCAAAGAACAACTGAGTCAACGGCTGCTAGCCAGCGAAGCCAAAATTGAAAGCAATCGGTTGCGTTCGGGACGGTTAAGCAGCCAAGATTTTGAAAAAATTAGCGACGCCATCGGCACCTTATCCCAAGTTCCCATCTTTATTGACGATACCGCAACCATGACGGTTATGGAAATGCGGTCCCAGGCGCGGCGGTTGCAAGCCGAACAAGGACAATTGGGCTTAATTTTGCTGGACTATTTGCAATTAATGGAAGGGGGAGGGGACAATCGCGTTCAAGAATTATCTCGCATTACCCGCAGTCTCAAAACCTTAGCCCGGGAATTAAAAGCCCCGGTAATTGCCCTTTCCCAATTAAGCCGGGGCGTGGAACAGCGAACGAACAAACGCCCCATGCTATCAGATTTGCGGGAAAGCGGGTCCATTGAACAAGATGCGGATTTAGTGCTCATGTTGTATCGAGATGTTTATTATAACCCTGATAGCCCCGATCGCGATGTCGCAGAAGTCATTATTACCAAACACCGCAATGGCCCCACCGGAACCGTGAAACTTCTCTTTAATGCCGATTTAACGGAATTTCGCAATATGGCAAAACATGACCCGGGATCCTAGCCGATTGTAGAGACATTCTGCTTGAGAATGTCTCTATTCCGCGATTAGGCTTCGGGCGTTAGGAAGCGATCCTAAGCAGTTCCACATCAAAAATGAGCGTGGCATTGGGGGGAATGACACCCCCTGCCCCCTTTTGACCATAGCCTAGTTCCGGGGGAATAATCAGTTGACGGCGACCGCCGACTTGCATGGTGGAAATGCCTTTTTCCCAACCCTCAATCACTTGTCCTTCTCCTAAGGTAAAGGAAAAAGGGCGATCGCGATCGCGGGAACTGTCAAATTTGGTTCCATCGGAGAGACTGCCGGTGTAGTGAACCACAACTGTATCTCCTTGTTGCGGGGTTTTGCCATTGCCTTGTTCAATATCCACATAACGCAGCCCCGACTCCATTCTTTTAACGTCCTCTTTGGCTGCCACATCCTCCAAACTGAGGGCGACCAACGTTTGCGACGGAGACGAGGACGGGGACGCGATCGCGCTATTTTGTTTTCCTTGATCAACAACTTGCGCGGCGATCAGGACTAAAACACAAGCCACTAGAACGCCAAAACTAACTAAAATTTCTCGCATTATATTACCTCCTACCTGGTATAGTTAACGCCAGGATCGGTTTTCCAACTCTCTGATTTGACGTTCTATCCGATCAATGCGTCCTCGCAACTCATCCAACTCATTTTGACGAGGAACTCCTAAATCTTGGAGGGCATTGCGCATTTGACGTTCCATTTGTTCTTCAAGATTGCCCTGTTCAACCTGCATTTGCTGCATCAAATCATCTACAAATTCTCTTGCTTGTTCCGGGTTGATTTTACCTTCTCGAACCCACTGTTCACTCACTTCTCGCAATTTTTCCGCAACCAGGGAAGTGGTGCCCACTCCCACCATTAGCAATTGCTTGATCCAATTATTGCTATCCATAATTTTGATTCAACATTGTCTTCTTGTTTATTTTAAGTCCCTAAATAACGAGTGATAAAACTCTCTAAAGACTCCATTTTCATGTTAAATGTTGTTTCCAGTTGATTAATTTCGGCTTGGGTACAGAAAAATTCGTTTGCTGATAAAGTTCGCAAGGTTCCCAAAGACTTTTGCGTTTGCGCGTCGAACAATCCAATGCCCTCCCGTACTGTATCCAACACAGCCAGAGGAACATTCACAGTGATGGGATCGCGCTTAAAAATCCGACTAAAAATTTCTGGAACCTCTTCTCGCTTCAAGGCTTCGGGACCCCCGACCGGAAAGGTTTGATTTCTAGCCCCTTCTATCCTTACTGAATCAATGGCAATTTTGGCAACATCATCGGGACTCACAATCGAAGTGCGGTTTTTGGGGTCGCCAATAATTAAATAAAATCCCGTGTTGCGAAACCGTTCCGCCAAGGGCAGCAAATCTGAAGCTAGCCCGGAAGGTTGCAAAATTGTATAATTCAGTCCATTTTTTTTCAAATAATTTTCCACTTCCCGTTTCGCTTTAAACGTGGGAGAATCTTCATAACCCCGTTGCGCGCCTAAAACGGAAATAAACACAAAATGTTCAACGCCGTTGGCTTGGGCATGATCAATCAAGTCAATATTGGCGCGATAATCCAGGGCTTGGGCATTGCCGCCTGAACCATGGGCACTAATGAGATACTTAACATCCTGACAGGCTCGGGCAATATCTTTTTCTTCCGTTAAATCGCCAATGAAAATATCGGCGCTCCGTTGTTCCAGTTCACTATAGTTCGACTCTAAGCGAACAAACCCTCGCACCGGTTCTTCTCGCTCCCGTAACAAACGAACTGCCTGTCGTCCAATTTGTCCCGTTGCACCAGTTACTAAAAACATATAGCTTATTATATCAATATATTTCGGATATTCCTATTATCCAAACTTTAGTCTAAACTGGGATTAAACTTCAACAATTACTGGCGTGTGGTCGCTGGGTCGTTCTTGTTGTCGCGGTACGATGTCAATCCAACAGCTTATTGCCTTTTCATATAAACGCGGTGTAAGCAGGTAGTGATCGATGCGCCATCCTCGATTTCGGGCAAACCCCCGAGTGCGATAATCCCACCAACTGTATTGTCCTCCCTCGGCATGAAATTTGCGGAAGGAATCTTGAAATCCTAAGGATTTAATCGCTTCCATGGCGCTTCGTTCTTGGGCAGAGGCCATGATATGATTTTCTTTGCCAGCGGGATCGTAAATATCGCGATCTTCGGGGGCAACATTAAAGTCGCCGCAGAGACAAATTTCAGTCTCGGTGTCAGTTAATAGCCGCTGGAGATATTGCTTCAAAACTTGAAACCAACCCAATTTGTACTCATATTTTTCACTGCCGACACTACTCCCATTGGGAACATAAACATTAACAATGCGGATGTTATTAACGACGGCGCTAATAACTCGTTTTTGTTGGTCATAGGCAGCGCCAACATCGTCTCCCACCAGAGGGCTAAACCCATAGTAACAGGATTGCATCGGTTTTTGACTTACAATGGCAACCCCGTTATAGGTTTTTTGTCCATAAACCGCAACCGAATATCCCAACTCTTCAAACGGAAGCCGCGGAAAATCGTCATCAATGACTTTGGTTTCTTGTAAACAGAGAACATCAACGTCATGCTGTTTTAACCAATCTAAAACTTGGTTTTTGCGTGTGCGAATGGAATTAACATTCCAGGTGGCAATTTTCATAACTTTGGGTTATGTCTGATTAACTGATTTCTCACAAACTTGATGATTGACGACATTTTTTAAAAACTTCAAAATGGCATTTCCCACAGCTTGGGGATAATGATAATGAAAGAAGTGATGCCCTTGCCAACATTCCCAAATTTCATCCTCAGGCTTGAAGTAAGTTTTCCAATCATGCAAAGCACAGGGATCAATAATAACATCGTCATTGCTGCCGCACACCAATAGCGGGGAGGCTACTGCTTCTGTTTCCAGATGAGGGCGCTGCATCAAAGAGTGGGGAGAGGGCGTTGCGTGTAAATCCCCTTCTAAGCATTTGACGAATTGCTGGGTTCGCTTGGGATCTTGTTGGCCAAATAATGCCCGCACCATCTGGGCTAAGACAATTTCGCGGCTGCAGGGCAACAGTTGCCGATAAGTATAGTAATGGGCATGCCAGTCGATTAAAGGATGGACACCAACGCCTAATAACGTCAGGGATTTGACCCGTTCGGGATAGCGATAGGCATAAAGGAGGGCCACGATTCCTCCTGTGCTATGGCCTAATAAATGTAAGGGTTGATCGCAATATTTGAGATAGTCATGCAATAAAGTGAGAGGAAGATCGAGGGTCGAGGGTTCATCCGCTGCTTGTTGATATTGCCATTCTCGTATAGTGAGTTCTTGGGAGAGGGTGGTTAATAAAGGGCGATGAAATTTTTTGAGAGTAGGACTGACGCTAATCCAGAGGGCTTGTTCCGACATCATGAAATTTTCCGCTCGTTTTAACTCGTTATTGCAAAATAAATTCAATAACTTATGAGATATAGCATAGCAGATCGCGCTTGGGTTGAGGCAAGGCATCGTTAATAATTATTATGGTTTTCCTTATCCCGAATGAATCACGGAGGAATCACCGATGCTGCAAACCTTAGAGATGAGATGGTTTAAGCCTGGCGAAATTCCAGTTGCGGTGCGTCAATGGTTTGACCAAACTTGTCCCGGAACCCATTTAGGAGAAGCAGAAACCCGCACTGATTGGTATTTAGAACCGATAGCGCCCTGTGATTATTTAAATATTAAGTTTCGTCAAGGGCGATTGGAAATCAAATGGCGGCAAATGCAATTCCCGCAATTGTCCTTACAACAGCAGTGGCAAGGCCGAATGGAACAATGGGGGAAATGGCTTTGTGAAGAAGCAACCTTGCAAGAGTTTGTTCCCGAGGGGCAGGCTTGGATTGCCGTGCAGAAATCGCGATCCCAGCGTCAGTTTGTTATTTCCGCCGATGCTTGCTGCAACTTAGAACTGACCCAACTGCGAGTTGATAATCAAAACTGGTGGACCTTGGGCTTGGAAAGTACCCGAGATCAAGAAAGTTTACACAGTATCGCGCGTCAACTCAGCGAAACTTGTCCGGCAACGTTAACGGATCAACAAGCCATGGCCTATCCCCATTGGTTATTCCGCCGCTTGCGTCAGAATCCATAATATCAAGGGTAAACTGAGAAAACTCAATAGAGTAGAAACAACCACTGTCCGCGCTGCGCGATCGGGTTCTCCACCAAATTCCCCCGCCATGAGGACTGTGTTGACCGCTGCCGGCATTGCTGTTTGCAGAACTAATACCTTGAAATCAAGTCCCGTTAACTGTAACATAAGTCCCACACCCAGCGCGATCGCGGGGGCAACAAATAACCGCAGCGCTGAAGCGAATAATTCATAAAGCCCCAAAGCAAACCCGGTACTGGCCAACTGCATTCCCAAAATAATGAGGGCAATGGGAATTGAGGATTTTCCCAACTGTTCAATCCCGGCATCCAAGCGATAGGGAAACTCCACTTGCAACACATGAAACGCAATCCCTGCCGCCATTGCCCAAAACAAGGGCAACTTCAGCGTCACACCGACCCCGTATCGCCAGCCTTTCCCTGTCAAAATTGCTGGCGCAATCCCAAACAAGAGAATCGCCGAGGTAATTAAGCAAATAATGGCCCGTTCCAATCCTGCTTCTCCAAAGGCAAAACTATTCATGGGGAGTCCGAGATTGCCCACATTGCCAAAAATCGTAGTAACCAATAAGCTTTTTCCCATGGCTTTCGGGAAATTGCCCCACTGATTGATTCCTAAAACCAGTAAGTATAACAGGGCAGAACTGATCACAAACCCGGCAGCCAATCCCATTGCCCCTTTTAAAGAGACACTGGTGCGATATAACTTATCCCCAACCAAAGCCGGAATCAAAATATAAAGGGCTAGTCGCGATAGCGTTGATTGGTCTAAGGAGAGGGTACGTTGGGCAATGACACCAATCAGAATAATCAGCGCCACCGGAACAACTGCCGGAAGAAGAATACTCATGGAGATAATTAGCGATGACTGATCAATCAAACATGATCATAAACCAATTAAACTGGCTACTTTAGCGGGAATTGATCGCGGATTCGTTTCACTTAGGATCCAAGAATTGGAAGGAGGAATAAAAATAACGGGTAAATTGTTTTTAATTACATTTTATTAATGATATATTTTACAAACTACATTTCAAAACGTAAAAAAATGCCGAAATGTAGATAATTTAATGGTTTTGACGATCCACAATGGACGATCAGAGTTTAGAATGATGCAGTGAAACATAGAACAGACAACTATCCTAGGCTTTTGAATCTCTATTGGCCTAGGGTCTATCTTAGTAAATGCAAACAAAACTTGCTCTGAGCAAGTATTTTGTCGTTATCGTAGAGAAACACTCGCAAATTAGGAGATTAACTATGAATAAAGGTGATTTAGTCGATAAAATCGCTGATCGCGCAACCGTAACCAAAAAGCAAGCAGATTCGGTTTTAACCGCTGCCCTGGAAACCATCATGGAAGCAGTGGCTGAAGGAGAAAAAGTAACCCTAGTGGGCTTTGGATCCTTTGAACGTCGCGAACGGAAAGCGCGGGAAGGACGCAATCCTAAAACAGGAGATAAAATGGAAATTCCTGCAACATCCGTTCCTGCCTTTTCTGCAGGGAAACTGTTCAAAGAACGGGTTGCTCCCGAGGACAATAAAAAATAACTGCACAGCAATCCCAAGATTATGACGCGACCAATACACGGAGGGAACTTAAATTGGGCAGCCCAGTTAGCGGGGTGTTCTCCCTCTGTGATATTGGATTTTTCCGCCAGTATTAATCCCCTAGGGCCCCCTGAAAGTGCCATTGCTGCCATTAAAAGGGGGCTAAGTTCTGTAAGCCATTATCCCGACCCCAATTATCCGCAACTGCGGGAAACACTGGCCCAAAGCCACAATATTTCTCCCGAGTGGATTTTACCGGGAAATGGCGTAGCAGAATTGCTGAGTTGGGCAGGGCGAGAACTGGCGGATTTAGATGCGGTTTATTTACTTACCCCTGCTTTTCGAGATTATTATCGCGCCTTGCAGGGATTTGGGGCAACGATCAAAGCTTGTCCCCTTGATATCCCTAAGATGCGATTTCAGTCCGCAAAGCCTCAAGATTTTCCCCTGGAGGCACCAGAAACTAAAAACTGCGGGCTAATCTTGAATAATCCTCATAACCCCACCGGTCAATTGTTCTCTCGTCAAGCAATTTTGCCTTATTTAGAACAATTTGCACTGGTGGTGGTGGATGAGGCATTTATGGATTTTTTACGCCCCGAGGATCAAGAAAGCTTGCTTGAAGATGTCGCACAATATCCCAACCTAGTGGTATTGCGATCGCTGACTAAATTTTATACCTTGCCGGGGTTGCGCATGGGGTATGCTGTGGCGCATCCCCAACAGTTAAACCAATGGCAGCAATGGCGCGATCCCTGGGCGGTAAACAGTTTAGCTGCCGAGGCAGCAATCGCCGTGTTACCTGATCGCAGTTTTCAAGAACAAACTTGGCAATGGTTAGAGACAGCGCGATCGCGCTTTTATCATGATTTAATGACAATACCGGGCATTTCCCCGCTTCCCAGTGCTGCTAACTTTTTATTGGCGGCAACCGAAATTCCTGCTTCCCAGCTACAGGCACAACTCCTCCAACAAGCACAAATTCTGATCCGCGACTGTCTTAGTTTTCCCGAACTTGGAGAAGGCTATTTCCGCACTGCCATTCGTCATCCCCAAGAAAATGCAAAACTGCAACAAGCGCTTCAAACTATTTGCCGGAGATAACAAACAATGAACTACGATGTAATTGTTATCGGCAATACCCCCGTTGGCAGATATGCCGCCCTGACTGCCGCTTTCTGGGAAGCGCGAGTGGCGTTAGTCACCCAAGACATTTCTTTCGCTGCCCAGGGAGATTGGTTCTATCATTTTAGCCTTACCCAACTCACAGCAATTGCTCAAAAATGGAACAATGTGCAGCCCATTGCTTCGCCGCCCTTAGAAAGGTATCAACAATGGGGGCAACAAGTCATTGCCGTGATGGAACAAGAACAGGCTTTCGTGAAATTAGCGGCACAAGGGATTGATGTCATTGAGGGAAAAGGAGAATTTTGTCGGTTGCCGCAACAGGCTTTCATTGTGAATGATGAATCCTTAAAAGCCCCGGCTTATCTAATTGCTACCGAAACCTCACCCATTTTCCCGGAAGTTGCCAATTTATCAGAGGCGGGTTGTTTGACGCTGACTGATTTAAGGCAAAAGCATCGTTTAGAAACGTTACCGAACAATCTAACGATTATTGGCGAGTCTCCCGAAGCCATTAGCTTGGCGCAAAACTTAGCAAAACTGGAAAAAAATATAACGTTATCGCTACCCAACTCTCATTTATTTGCGAAAGAAGATGAAGAAATTGCCTATTTATTACAAGCGCAATTAGAAGGCGATGGCATTAATCTTTTAACGGCTAGTGCCCTCTCCGATATTCGGAAAACGGAAAATGGAAAATGGTTACAACTTGGAAACCACACCATGGAAACGGAAGAGTTGATTATTGTTCCTGAAAAAACGCCAAATGTTGAAGGATTAAATTTAGAAGGCGTAAAAGTTGACTATACTCATGAGGGATTAGCTGTCAATCGGAAATTACAAACGACGAATCAAAACATTTATGGTTGCGGCGGTGTTATTGGCGGGTATCCTTTTTTCAATCTCGCTCGATATGAAGCCCAGATTGTTCTGAAAAATGCCTTATTTTATCCACGACATAAGGTGGATTATCGGACGATTCCTTATCTCATTTCAATTCATCCGCCTTTAGCGCGGGTGGGATTAACAGAAAGGCAAGCGAAACGCCGATATGGAAATAAAGTGGTGGTTTTTAAAGACTATTTCAAGGATAATTCTTTAAGTATTATTCAGGGAGAACTATCGGGATTATTGAAATTAATTGTACATCAAAATGGTAAAATTATTGGAGCAACTGGAATTGGCAATAATGTCGGAGAATTAGTTAATATAATCGCGATCGCGCTGGCTAAAAATTGGAAAATGAAACAATTAAAGTCGGTTTCGTTTGTCTCACCCAGTGTTTCGGATTTGCTTACTAATATCGTGCAGAAATGGGATTTTTATTATTATCAAACTCATCCGTTACTGCGAAAGTTAAGGAAACAATATTTTCTGTTCCGTCGCAACCCGATGCAAGAATAATCACTAACACGTTTGACGCTCCACCCGCCTAGAAGGCGCCGGAGCTTTAGTGAGGAGATTCTTGGTTCATCACCCAGATTTAACTGAGCAGGACGGACATCTCATGATGCGGAACCAAGTTCCGCATCCGTGTCCTCACGTATCCAACTCAGCCAGTGACCCGAACTCCCCAAGCATATTATACCAATTCTCAAAAGTAGCTAGAGAGATCGCGAGTCTGACTTCTCTTAAACTTGGAACTGAGTGTCCAGTGACTTTTAATAAATGGTATTAGTTCACAATTGTGTCCAAAATTGGATTCAACAATTAATGAAGCTCCATCGCAACAAACTGCCTTGTTATCAGAAAGGTCTGCGAGCCATGGAACTTATGCAACAAGGGATTTAAAGTAATTGTCACCCCGTGAGACTGAGAGCACTACCACCCATCCCTATATTTTGTGTGCCAACCTTAAATAAAGACGCGATGTTCTAAAGAAGGCATCTGACGGCGCACTTGTTCCAAGCGAGAGGGATTGATTTCGGCGAGGGCAACCCCGGGATCTTCGCCAGCATCGCTTAAAACCATTCCCCAGGGATCAATAATCATGGCATGACCGTGACTGTAGCGTCGGCCATAGTGATGTCCGGTTTGGGCAGGGGCAATGACATAAGCCGTATTTTCAATGGCCCGCGCTTGCAATAACACCTGCCAATGGTATTTCCCTGTGTAAGCCGTAAATGCTGCCGGAATCAGAAGAATCTCTGCCCCCTTTTGGGCTAGCTGACGATAGAGTTCCGGGAAACGCACGTCATAACACACAGAAAGCCCAATTGTGCCTAAATCAGGGGAAACAGGCAGCGGCGGAAGCGAGGTTCCCGCTTGCACGGTTTGGGATTCTTGATAGGTGTTGCCATCGGGAAGATTGACATCAAACAGATGTACTTTTTCGTAACGGGCTAATTCCTCACCATCGGCGTTAATCATCAAGGCAGTATTGGAAACTTTTCCATCTGCAGTCGGAATCGGGAAACCGCCGCCGACAATAGTAATTTGATACCGTTGCGCCATGGTTTTCAGGAATATTTCCGTTTGTTGCGCGATCGCGCTAGCTTGTCTAACTTTTTCCGATTCTTCTCCCAGAAACGGAAAATTTTCTGGAAGCGTTACCAAACTAGCACCTTTTTGGACTGCAAGTTCTACTAAATCGGCAGCAGACGCCAAATTTTTCTCTAACTCAGGTTGACTGGTCATTTGAATCGCAGCCGCCAGATAACTTTTCATCATTCAAACAATTTCGTCTCTATCAATTGATCCAGGGGGCAAAACTCCCCACTTCAAATTGTAGTGGGAATAGAGACCGAGAAAAATAGCTTTTTCAACCATAGGAAAATAAAATTTTTGCCCTCAGCAATTGCCGGTACTGATTAAAATTAAATCATCAATCCTTGGGTGGTTGCTGTCCAAATGGTCCAAGTATCAACTACTAATAAAAGAAGGGTCAATGCTAATAAAATAAAATACATCCAAGGCTGGGCTAAGGGACGAACATCTTGGGTATCAATGCCTGTTTTGTCCTGGACAATTGTTACTAACTGGGCAAAACCGGCAACGCGCATAGGAACAAGATAAGCGCAATCGCGTTCCGGTGTGACAAAATAGTACACTAATCCCCCTTGCCCTGTAGTGCGAGGTTTCAATTGTTCAATTTTTTCCCAAGAAAGGGACCATCCCTTGCGGAAAACTGAGGGAAACCATCGCGGATAGGTAACAGCAATTTTTTCCTCATCCAGGACAACTTTTTGACTTAGGGCACCGTATAACAGAATAAACCCCGCGATTAAGCCGAAACTTAATACACTAATGGGAATTGTCGATGTCGTAATGGCAGCTAAAAAGGGCAAGGGGGCAGTTAGGGCAATATAAAGCGTTAGTAAGGTAATGCGAATGAGGGAAGAAATCTGAAAGGCAATTGGGAATTGATGGATTGTAGCAGTTGTCATATGGCAAGAATTTTCAGCGAGCATCTTTTGTTAAATATTATGAAGGACAATTCCCCTCTCAGCCTCCCCAAGCAAAATTAATATTTGTTTAAAAATTGCTGTAACTGCCCTTCCAAGGCTACTTTCAGAAATTACCCAGTTCCATCCCTTTCTCAAGAAAAACCCGAGTCTTGTTGATCCCAAAAATTACTGCTATAGTTAATCTATGAGAACAAAGATCGGTGACTACGTTTGGTTTCAGTATTGATAGTTTTTTTCAGCTTCGTATTGAAAGACTCCCTCCGAAATCTTGCCTCACGACACCATTCCTGATTGAGGAGAATCTACATCAATGTCAATTTATATCGGTAACCTCGACTACTCTGTCACTCAAGACGACCTAAGCGAAGTTTTTGCTGAATACGGTACAGTTAAGCGCGTTCATCTGCCCACTGACCGTGAAACAGGTCGCATGAGAGGATTTGGATTTGTCGAAATGTCATCCGAAAGCGAAGAATCCAATGCAATTTCCGAACTGGATGGTGCAGAATGGATGGGTCGCGAACTCAAAGTGAACCCAGCCCGTCCTCGGGAAAATAAAGGCCCCTCTGGTGGCGGTCGCAGAAACAAACGTTTCTAAGCATTAAGTTTCAAGCAACAACCAACGCTTTTGGGGAGTGCATCATTTTGAATCGGCTTTCCGAAAGCGTTTTTTTATTTAAGAGGAGAACTCACCTATGTCCAAACGTCGTAACCAAAAAAAAGAAAAAGCCGCTCGCAATCTTGCCTATGCCCGACAGTTTCGTAAAAAACCATCAGGTTCTTTTTCAAAAGGGCGCCGCTTTTCTGGAGGCAATCATTCGAATAATGCCAGTAATCATACAACCGCTAATAACAATGAAGATTAGGTGATTATTGCATTCGGGGAAAGTAGGAGACCATTGTTCTCCTTACTCTCTCCCCAGGAAAATTACTCCCTATATGTATGGGAAGTCTAACTGCCAGCGATTAGACATTAAACTTAAATTCGATGACATCCCCTTCTTGCACCACATAATCTTTCCCTTCCGAACGTACCAATCCTTTTTCTTTTGCGGCAGCTAAGGATTGCACTTCGGCTAACTTGTCATAGCTAATAGTGTCAGCGCGAATAAAGCCTCGTTCAAAGTCGGAATGAATAACACCGGCAGTTTGCGGCGCTTTCATACCGGCATAAATTGTCCAAGCCCGAGTTTCTGTTTCCCCTGTTGTCAGATATGTTCGCAATCCTAATAAGTCATAAGTGGCGTGAATGAGAGATTGCAATCCCCCTTCTTCTACCCCTAAAGAAGCTAAGAAATCCGCTTTTTCCTCTTCTGACAATTCCATTAATTCCGATTCGACTTGCGCCGAAACAACCACAACAGAAGCATTATCTTGAACAGCTAATTCCCGTACTTGTTCCACCGCTTGATTCCCTCCTGCAATGTCTTCCTCGGAAACATTGGCGGCATAAATAATTGGCTTTTTGGTCAATAAATTGAGGGGTTTAATAATCGCTTCTTCTTCTTCGGTGAGTTCAAGTTGACGAATGCCTTTTCCGTCATTGATGGCCGCAGCCAATCTTTCTAAGAGTTCGAACTCTACTTGCGCATCTTTATTTTTTTTAGCATCTTTGCGCGTGCGTTCCATGCGCCGTTCAATTTGGGCTAAGTCGGCTAAGGCCAACTCTAAGTTGATGACTTCAATGTCGCGCCCTGGATCAACTGACCCCGACACATGAACAATATCATCACTCTCAAAACACCGTACCACATGAACAATAGCATCCACTTCCCGGATATTGGCCAAAAACTGATTGCCTAATCCTTCTCCTTGACTCGCCCCTTGTACTAACCCGGCAATGTCCACAAATTCGATGCGAGTGGGAACAATCCGTTGCGAATTGGAAATTTTGGCCAATACCTCTAAGCGTTCATCAGGAACAGCCACTACTCCCACATTGGGTTCAATCGTACAGAAGGGAAAGTTGGCGGCTTCTGCTTTCGCATTGGCAACAAGGGCATTAAAAAGGGTCGATTTACCGACATTGGGGAGTCCGACAATTCCTGCTCTAAGCATTGTTGAATAAGCGTTAAATAAGCGATTCCAAAGCAATTGTACCGTAGCTTGAGAGCATTTATGGACAGCAGAAAAACTGACACAGAGGATTAACTTTTATTCCTTAATTTTATAGATAATGCCTCTGGCGGTTTTTTTAGATTTTTCGCTGAAATTTGCCTTTTTTTGGAAAAAACGTTTATTCTGCTAGAGAAATGGACATTTTTTGTAATTTGTGTGGTGGAGGATTTACTAAGTGAGTAATCAAGATAAACATTTTCAAGAACCACTAGAGACCAATCACGGTTCTTGCAATGGAAGTCGGCCGTTGCGGGTAGGGGTAATTGGTGTGGGGAATATGGGACAACACCATACCCGTGTTCTTGGTTTGTTGAAAGATGTGGAATTATATGGAATTGCCGATATTAATATGACGCGAGGTCTCGATATTGCCAGTAAATATCGGGTGCGCTATTTTGAAGATTATCATGATTTATTAACTTGTGTAGATGCAGTGTGTATTGCTGTTCCCACGCGACTGCATCATGAAGTGGGATGGGCTTGTTTAAATGCCGGGGTTCATGTCTTAATTGAAAAGCCCATTGCGGCCAATTTAGAAGAAGCAGAATCATTGGTCAATGCGGCTGCCGAGAACAATTGCATTTTACAAGTGGGGCATATTGAACGATTTAACCCTGCTTTTCAAGAGTTAAGCAATGTTCTCAAAACAGAAAAATTGTTAGCCGTGGAAGCCCATCGCATGAGTCCTTATTCCCAACGGGCCAATGATGTATCTGTGGTGCTGGATTTAATGATTCATGACATTGATTTATTATTAGAATTAACTGCCAAGCCTGTTGTGAAATTAACTGCCAGTGGGATTAAAGGCGAAAATTCCGGTTATTTAGATTATGTCACAGCTACCCTGGGATTTGCTGACGGCGCGATCGCGACGTTAACCGCGAGTAAGGTCACCCATCGCAAAATTCGCAATATTTCTGCTCATTGCAAAAATGCCTTAATTGAAGCGGACTTTTTAGATAATGAAATCTTGATTCATCGGCAAACAACTGCCGATTATACCACCAATTATGGGCAAGTTTTATATCGGCAAGATGGGTTAATTGAAAAGGTTTATACCAGTAAAATTGAACCGCTTTATGCCGAATTAGAACATTTCGTCTCTTGTATTCGCGGGGGCAATCAACCCTCTGTTGGCGGGGAACAAGCCCTCAAAGCGTTGCGTTTAGCAAGCTTGGTGGAACAAATGGCCCTTGATGGGCGAGCTTGGGAACATCAGTTTCAAGAATGGGCAATTCCTTCCGTCTAGATTAAATGCCTCTTAGGGCAACAATGGGGTCAAGTTTCGCCGCTTGACGGGCAGGAATGACACCAAAGGCTAGCCCAACGCCCCCGGAAACTGTAACGGCAATCATCACTGCAGTAATGGAAATTGTGGCAGGAAGCGGGGTAATACTGCCGACAACAATAACAATGCCTCCGCCAATTACTGTCCCCAATAATCCCCCTAAAACAGCTAGAATCGTTGCCTCGATTAAAAATTGAGTTAGGATATCTTTTTCTCTTGCCCCGATGGCTTTGCGAAGTCCAATTTCTTGAGTGCGTTCTGATACAGAAACCAGCATAATATTCATTACGCCGATGCCGCCCACTAAGAGTGAAATTCCCGCGATCGCGGCTAACATCGCCGTTAAGCCGCCGGTAACTGTTCCCACAAGGTCAAGAATATCCTGTTGCGTTTGTATCGTAAAGTCATTTTCTCCTGTAATGTTATGTCTTAATCGTAGTAAGTTTTCAATTTGAAATTTCGCCGCACGAATACTATCTGAATTTTTTGCAGACACAGCAATCAATGTTAAATTGATCCCATAAACTGAACGATTGCCCACAATCTGGTTTGCCATTGTTGTTAAAGGAATATAGACCGCATCATCTTGATTATTTCCTAAAAATGACCCTTTTGGTTCCATAACACCAACAATTTTGAAACTGGAATTTTTAATCCGAATTTGTTTACCGAGGGGATTTTCTAAACCAAAAAATTGTTTCGCCGTCTCTGATCCTAAAACCGCAACACGATTATTTTTCTGTAAGTCAAATTCTCGAATAAAACGGCCCTTTGCTATTTGAAAACTTCGAACATTTAAAAATGATGGGGTTGTCCCAATAACTGAATCATTGCTATTTTTATCCTGATAGGTAATGACTTGGTTATTGCTAATTTGCGGGGCAACACTTTTGATGCTAGGCACTTGTTCGGCAATGGCTTTTGCATCTTCGTAAACCAAAGTTTTTGGAAGATCAAAGGTGGTTTGACGTTGTTCTCTAGAACCGGGAGTAATAAATAAAGTATTGGGGCCCAAAGATTGAAATTCATTTTTAGCTAATTGTTGTGCCCCTTCTCCTACTCCCACCATGGCAATAACAGAAGCATTGCCAATAATAATTCCTAACATGGTTAAACTGCTGCGCAATTTATTGGCTGTGAGGGTAGCAGTTGCCATGCGAATCGTTTCAATCAGTTGCATGGTTTTTAATCGGAGAATGAGCTATTATTTGCATTATAAACAATGAACAACTGTTGATTGAGTGCTCATTACGAATGTTTCGTTATGCAAAATACACGCTTAAATTCATTAGTTAGTAATTTATCGAGTCAAGCTCGACAGTTTTTTCTCAATCCTTGGCGTAGGATAACCTTATTAGTAATTAGTTTGCTTCTTGGCATTTTTATGGGGATTACGTTGGTTACCAGTGCTGGTCAACTTGCACGTTTAGATATTTTTGTTGCAGCAATTGTTTTACTCGTGACGGAAGTAATTAGTTGGTTTGTCTATCGAAGACTGTCAGAAAATAATAATCAAGGGTCAGGATTTATAGAGGTTTTAAATACGTTCAAAATTGGTTTAACCTATAGTTTGTATATTCAAGCATTTATTTTGGGGTCTTAAATTATGTTTGGTTTGGAAATAGCTCCCCTTTTAAAGCGTTTTTCGCAAGGAAAAACAATAACAATTAAAGAAGAAAAAAAATTAGCTCAAGCGCGCTTAATCGTTCCAAACAATGATAATTCTCAAGACTTGAAAACACAACTGAATTATTTTCCCATAGCTTACTCAATTATAAAAAATTATATTGCTAAGCTAAACTTATCAGAAGAAATTGTTTTAAATTTATTATGGCGCCTCTGGCTTCCTCTAGCATTTTATATTGCCAAAAAAAGAGACCGAAAATCATTGCCCATTATTCAGGGCATTTTAGGGCTTCAGGGCACCGGAAAAACGACGTTGGCAACCATTTTAGGACTCCTTTTAACGGAGTTAGGCTATCAAACAGCGACTCTTTCTATTGATGACTTGTACAAGACTTATACCGAACGTCAACAGTTGCAACAGGAAGATTCCCGTTTAATTTGGCGTGGTCCCCCCGGTACTCATGATATTGATTTAGGAAAAGAAGTGTTAGATAATATCCGACAGGAGAAAACGCCGGTGGCCATTCCTCGTTTTGATAAATCGGCTTTTCAAGGAATGGGCGATCGCGCGGGACCGGAACAGATTAATCACAAAATTGATATTTTATTGTTTGAAGGTTGGTTTATCGGCGTTCAACCCATCCAAGAAACAGCATTCTACTCTCCCCCTGCACCGATTGTAACGGAAGCAGATCGGCAATTTGCAATCGATAATAACCGTCGCTTAGAAGCCTATCTTCCCTTATGGAATCGCTTGGATGGCTTAATTATTTTGTCTCCGGTTGATTATCGTCTGAGTCAACAATGGCGCAGGCAAGCCGAACAAAAAAGGATCGCGCAGGGAAAATCAGGCATGAGTGAACAAGAAATTAATCAGTTTGTGGAATATTTTTGGCAATCGCTGCATCCCGAGTTATTTATTACACCATTAATTGAAAGCAAACAAGGGGTTGATGCAGTAATTGAAATTGATGCCAATCATATTCCCAAACACATTTACTAATCATGTAACTTTGTCCTAGTTATTCCAGAGATAATATTTCTTTACTGTTGATCCTTAATGGCGATTACTTTATCGCTATTAATTCATTAATTCCGTATAATATTAATTATTTGATAATTTTACGGAATACTTTTAACTGGAATTCCCTGTTTGTTTTCTATTGCTGAGTTTATTGCTGAGTTGCTCGAATCAAGAGGAGTCATTTTTAAAGTGCGACGAATTTCATTGACGTTACTAGGAGCAGTTGTTGATTGATCAACAAAATTGCCATTTTTAACAACTGGATTCAGACGCATCAAAATGTCGTCAGCAAATTGACTGCTGGGTTTCTCAGCAAAAGAAACAGTATTATCTTCTATTTCTTCACCCAATATTTTAGTAATATCTATTTCTGGAGATGCTGTTGAATCCTCTAAAGGCGGAATTTCTATTACAGAAGGAGGTAATATATCTGTATCTGGGGCAGCTTGAGCTCGCGAGGTAATATTTAAAGTAATTAAGCCTAGTGTAAAAACAAAAATAGAAGTAAAATAGGTTATTTTCATAGTCATTAACTTAATAATAATAGTACAGAAATTATTGCTTTATTTTTTTACTCAAAGTTATGGAACTAAAAATTAGCATTGCTATTGTTGATAGGAAATTTGGATTCAGTTTTAGAAGAAAAATCCATAGTTCACTGATCCAGTAAATCGTGCTTCTCCTTCTTGACCAAAGGCTTCTTCTAGATTTCCATTTAAGTCAATGCCTACAACTGTAATGACTAAAGGTAAATTTCGGAAAGGAACTACTGATAAGCCTAAGGTCATATCTTGTCCAGTCCATTCAGCAATACCATTAACCCTCGGTAAAATTTGTATTGCTAGACTACTGAACAAATTAAATTGAGAACCATCATTATCAAATTCAAAGTCTTCTGCAGGACGGAATTTACCGTTCCCTAGCCCTATAGTAACGTAAGCAATTCCAAAGGGAGAAATTGGATCCTCTCGAAGTTGAAAGCGCTTACTACCTACCAGGTAGGTGCTAGTTGGTGTTTCTCCTCTTCTTCCTGCTTCACTAAAACTGAAACGAATCAGGTTTTCGACTCCAAAAGAAACGCCACTGTTGCCTGGTAAGTTGCGACTAATTTCAAGACTTATGCTTCCAGTACTAAAAGCGTCACTTGCTCCATTATCTTCTCCCCCAGTCAGACTTAAAATATTTAGGGTTGTGTCAACACCAACGCTTTCTTCGGGATCCCCTATTCCTATTGAGAAAGACATAGCACCATCTTCACTATTTCCAAGGCGAGCACGTTCATTATAGATAATGCCTGCGCCGATATTCCCCCAAGAATTTCCATAACCAATGGGGTTAAAATAAGTAATGGCAGGACTGGGGACAGGTTTCTTATCGGCTTCGTTGGTGAGTGCTGTTTGAATATTTTGACGTTGACTGCTACTAAGGGAGTCAACAAAGCGTCTTAGTTGTTGCGTTTGTCGGGGAGAAAGAAGAAATTGATCGTTTTGGCTAGATTTTAGAGAAGCAAGTTCTCGGCTGAGACGACCAATTGATGTAGCTTGAGATGAGGAAAGGGAAAGTTGATTTTGCGCAGTTTCTAGATAAGTGATGACATCTTGGAGTTCATTGAGAGAGAGCGTTGTTCCCGCGATCGCGCTTTGATTAAAGACTAAGCCTTGTATGTTTTGTAAGAATGTCTGCGTTTGCGCTGAAGATAGTTCAATTTTGGGGTTGCAATTGAGTCAAGAAATTAATTAATTCTTGCTTTTGTTGCTGTTGACCGGTACTCAATTGTTGGTTTGGCAATCCTTGAAAAAAGGGAATGAGATCATTGATTTCAGCTTGGGTTAGATTAATAGTTTCTGGGGCTTCCCGAGTGAGAAGTAAAATCTCTAGGGCTGCTGTTTCCTGAGGTTTTAGTGAACCAATTAGCGTTCTCAATTGTTGTGTTTGATTAGAAGAGAGAGTAACAGGTTGCTTGGTCTCCTGTTGTTGCTGTAGTTCACTCAATAACATCCTTATTTTTTGTTGCTGATTGGGAGGCAACTTTACCTGTAGAATTGCTTGTAATCCTTGAATAATCTGATTTAGCTCTTGTGGCGTTAAGGTAACTTGTTCAGGAGTTTCCTGTTCTGATAGTTGCGCAGTTTTTGTCGCCGGCGTAAAGAAAACAAACGCGATCGCGCGACCGAAAGCATCAGTTTGCTTTGATGACAAGGATACTGATTGTCGCTGAGGAGTGTTTTTCAAAAAATCCTTAACAACTGTTAATTGTTTTTGCTGTAATTTTAGCAATTCTCAGACCAATAAGGTACACTGAGAAGGAAAGACAGTAGATTAAAATAAGCGTGTCCATGCAACCTTATTCAATTGATTTTCGGAAAAAAA
>PXPI01000088.1 GCA_003021905.1 Cyanobacteria bacterium SW_9_44_58
TCAAGGTTCTGTACCCCTGTGGGGTTCTAACCAAGCTCCTGCTTATACTTCGGATTTCGTGGGAAATCCGAAGTATAAGCAGGAAACGAATCGCACATGACCAATTAAGTCCCGATTTTCTAGGGCAATGGTATTACCGTTATGATCTTGGGTCACTTCTGGCCGCAACACCGAATAATGTTCCGTTAGGGGATTATTCCCCTTAATGATATATTGCGTCTGGCGCTTGCGTGCGAGACTGTAGAAAAATAGCGCTTCTTCCACAGCCGAGACTAAGACATGGCTAATACTCCCCAGTTTGGCGTGATAGGGCCAAATCATCAGCGGATATTTGCCAGTGCTGTCTAAGTGACGAGCATAATGAAGCGCATAGGTTTGTAAACTGTTGTAATCCCAGCCTGGGAAATTGGGAACCACTGCCGGATTCACTTGCCAGATGCCTTTTTCAATGTCTTGATGGGAAATAATTGTCGTTGCCGGAGTGGGATGATTGCCCTTGTCATTGACCCAAAAAATGGGATGGAAAATTTGCATTGCCACATGGGTATTCATAGTGGCAATAATGTCGGTAAAGCGATGGAGATGGCGATAAATAAATTCGCATAAACGGATATTATCTTCGATCGCGCCTTTGCCGGAACGTCCGCCCACATACAGTTCAAATCTGGGCATACAGAAGGTATTTTGAACATCAATCAGTAACAATCCAATGCGCGTTTGGTCTTGATTGGCAGGTAAAATTTGCTGTTGCTGCGCCCATTGTTCCGCCTGTTGGGCACGTTCAGCAAAGGGAATTTGCCAAATCTCTTGCACTTTGTCGGGATTAAAAAAAGATGGAATAGGCAGTTGCGAAGAATTGGCCATGGTTATTGCTTGTGAAAACAGGACGCTACTTTAATATTTTGGCATGGCGCTTCTATCCAGAAGGCCTGTCACTTGGTAGGATAAGGGGTTATAACTGCTTATAGAGTTACGTTTGTTTATATTAAATTTATGAGTAATCAACAAGACGCGATCGCGCCTCACGGCGGACAACTGATCAATTGTGTGGCCAATGAAGCGGAAAAACAGGAATTTCTAGCCCAAGCTGATACCCTGCCTCGGGTACAAATGGATGAACGCGCTGCCTCCGATTTGGAAATGATTGCCATTGGCGGGTTTAGCCCGTTGCGCGGTTTCATGGAACAAAACGGCTACGAACGAGTGGTCAACGATATGCAACTGGAAAATGGACTGCCTTGGACCATTCCAGTTACGCTTTCTGTCACCGAAGAAGAAGCAGAACCCTTAAAAGAAGGCAGTTGGGTGCGTCTTGACGATCCCAAAGGGCGATTTGTTGGGGTCTTGGAACTCACGCAAAAATACCGCTATAACAAAGCCCAGGAAGCGCTCAAGGTCTATCGCACCGATGACGAAAAACATCCCGGTGTTACGGTTATTTATCAAAAAGGCGCCATTAATCTCGCGGGCCCGGTTTGGTTATTAGAGCGCGATCCGCATCCGCTATTCCCAAACTACCAAATTGATCCCGCTCAATCTCGGGCGATGTTTCGGGAAAAAGGTTGGAATACCATTGTTGGCTTCCAAACCCGCAATCCTATTCACCGCGCCCATGAATACATTCAAAAATGTGCCATGGAGGTGGTTGACGGCCTCTTTTTGCATCCCCTGGTGGGCGTAACCAAAAGCGATGATATTCCCGCAGATGTGCGGATGCGCTGTTATGAATTGATACTGAATAATTATTACCCCAAAGATCGGGTGATGTTAGCTATTTATCCGGCAGCGATGCGTTATGCCGGCCCTAGAGAAGCAATTTTCCATGCTATCGTTCGCAAAAACTACGGTTGCACCCACTTTATTGTTGGGCGCGATCATGCTGGGGTTGGGGACTATTATGGCACCTATGAGGCCCAAGAAATTTTTGATGAATTTGATGCTGATGCCTTAGGTATTACTCCTATGCGGTTTGAACACGCATTTTACTGTAAACGCACTAAACAAATGGCAACCACCAAAACCAGTCCCAGTACCCCAGAAGAGCGGCTGCACTTATCGGGAACCAAAGTCCGAGCCATGTTGCGGGAAGGACAATTGCCCCCGGAAGAATTCTCTCGTCCCGAAGTGGCCCAGGAATTAGTGAAAGCCATGCAGGCCAAATAAGAGCAAAACCGATTGGTGGGCCTTGCCCACCCTCTAAAGGCCAAGATTGCTTTCTTGGGAAATACTATCTAGGGAGGGAGGTTTTCATTACCTGATTATTGTTTTACTGGCAAGGGAAACGTTACGAAACTTCATAAAAATGACTACCCAGCCTCTCTTCCAACGCATCAAGCGCGGCCTCACGGTAATGTTAGCGGTTAGCCTCGTGTGGTTCCAAGCCATGAGCGGCAATCCTGCCCAAGCTGAACAACAGAAATATGTGGATTCTGAAGGCAAAGATTTAACGGCGTTTGTGGAATGTTTACCCGAAGACTATAATCAAGCTGATATCGGAAACGCGATCGCGAAATTCGGCAACGACTATTTAGAACGGGTCTTTCGATTAAAAGAAAACACACAAGACTACAAAGTCAGTGAACAAGAAAAACAATTGCAAGAGTGTCTCCAAGCCAAAGGAATTCGACCCAAGGCTTAAGCCTAGCTAAGTGACATGGGTAGCGCTTGTTTCGCGATCGATTTTAAAAATGACCACTGCTAGCGGCGGCAAACATAAATCGAGGGAATAAGGCTGTCCATGAAACGTCCACTCCTGAGTCCATTTCCCCCCTAAATTCCCCATATTGCTGCCCCCGTATTCTCGGCTATCGGAATTAAAGATCTCCCGGTAAAACCCGGCTTCCGGTACGCCAACGCGGTAGTGGCTATGGGGTTGGGGGGTAAAGTTGCAAATCATGACTAAAAAGTCGGAATGGTCTTCGGCATACCGAATAAAAGAAACCACACTATGGCGATGATCATTGCAATCAATCCAAGCAAAACCTTCTTCGGAAAAATCGAGTTGATATAGCGCCGCTTGTTGTCGATAAAGTCTGTTTAAGTCTCCTACGTAGTGTTTTAGCCGTTGATGAAACGGATACGCTAACAACCACCAATCTAACTGGGTTGTTTCATCCCATTCCGACCATTGTCCAATTTCCATAGAAGCAAAGAGGGTTTTCTTACCCGGATGGGTAAACATAAATGCCAGTAAACAACGCACATTGGCAAACTTTTGCCACTCATCCCCAGGCATTTTCCCTAACAGATGGCTTTTCTCGTGAACAACTTCATCATGGGATAACGCCAGCATATAATGCTCATTATGGTGATACCACATACTAAAGGTCAAATTGTTCTGATGAAACTGGCGGAACCAAGGATCCATGCTGAAATAGTCCAGCATATCGTGCATCCATCCCATATTCCATTTCAGATTAAACCCTAATCCCCCTGTATAAGTGGGCCAAGATACCATCGGCCAAGCCGTGGATTCTTCAGCAATGGAAAGAATGCCGGGAAAATAGTTAAACAGCAAATAATTCGTTTCGCGAAGGAAGGCGACGGCATCTAGATTTTCTCGACCGCCATACTCATTCGGCAGCCATTCCCCTTCTTGCCGTTGATAATCGAGATACAGCATTGATGCCACTGCATCCACCCGCAAACCGTCCACATGGTATTTATCCAGCCAAAATAGGGCATTTGCCACTAAAAAATTGCGAACTTGCGGGGAAGCATAATTAAAGACATAGGTTCCCCATTCTTTGTGTTCCCCGCGTCGAGGATCAGGATATTCGTAGAGATGCGTCCCGTCAAACCAAGCTAAACCATGCTGATCCTGGGAAAAATGCCCTGGAACCCAATCAAGAATGACACCAATTCCCTGTTGATGGCATTGATCCACAAAATACATAAAATCATGGGGACTGCCGTAGCGAGAGGTGCAAGCATAATAGGCAGTCACCTGATATCCCCAAGATCCATCGAGCGGATGTTCAGCAATCGGGAGAAGTTCAATATGGGTATAGCCTAATTCCTTAACATAGGGAATGAGCGTGTCTGCAAGTTCATAATAGGTCAAAAATCGGGCATCGCTATTGGTCGCCGACATTTGAACCGGGGCAATTTCCCCCTGTAAACTTTTTGGCGGATCTTGCACCGACCCTTGCAGCCAAGAACCAAGATGGATTTCATAAACAGAAATCGGTTCTTGCAGAGGACGAGAGTAACGCCGCGCCTCTAACCATTCTGCATCTCCCCAGCTATAGTTATCTAAATCTGTGACAATGGAGGCTGTATTCGGACGCACTTCCTGTTGAAACCCATAAGGATCCGATTTTTCCTGAACTTCTCCCGTTGACCCTTGAATCGCATATTTATATCGTTCTCCCACCCCAATTTCGGGGATAAACAGTTCCCAAATCCCGCTTTCGCCTAACTGCATTTGATGGTGTCGCCTATCCCATTGATTAAAATCGCCAATTACTGAAATATTCTGAGCATTAGGCGCCCAAGTGGCAAAATAAACGCCGGTTATCCCTTGTACGGTTGTCAGGTGCGCCCCTAGTTTTTCATAAATGCGATGATGATTTCCTTCGCAGAATAAGTATCTGTCATATTCAGTCAAATAGGGAGAAGAGAAGGCATAGGGATCATAAATGAGCCGTTCTTGTTGCGGTTCTTTGATCCGCAGTTGATAATTAATCAGTTGTTCTGTTTCTAGGATGCACTCAAAAAACTGAGGATTATGCAGTGACTGCATCGGATATTCCTCTCTGACGTCTGGCAAGCGCACCCAAACCGCTTGGGCACTAGGCAAATAAGTGCGGATTGCCCACTTTTGACGGTTTGCTTCTTCCTCAATTAAATGGGGCCCCAAAATACGAAAGGGGTTGGGATGCTTGTTTTCCACAATTTGGTTAACTTGTTCTGGGGTAAGATTTTGGGACATTAGTTACCGGTTAGTCTGAAATGGCTTCCCTTTAAAAGGGCGTTAGGATTCGCAGCATTTGTCGAATTTGTAAGAGAAAAATGAATTGCTGAACATCTGGATTTAATTCCGGGGGATAGGGGGAGTTTGCTAAGTCTGCTTGCAGTTGGGCATATTCGGCAGGGGTTAACGGCTTGCCATCAATGGGCGATCGCGCCTCCAGTATAATTTTAGTGCGCAACATTTCTTCTGGGGTTTCTTCCGGCGGGGGAAGCGCAATGCTAGGATTCATTATGCCAAAGCTGCCCAGACTCATGCCCAATACCCATCCCCATAGTTTTGGTTTCATCATGATTCGCCAAGATTCAGGGGTCCTTCAATTATTATTGATCATGCCTCGGTGAGCAAGAAATCATACTCCTCTCAACTTTAACGAAAATCAGCATGACTCAATCGCCAACTTCCTCAGATATCCAAGCGATTTTTGATCGCATTGCCCCAGTTTACGATCAACTCAATGATGCCCTAAGTTTGGGACAACATCGGGTTTGGAAACGCATGGCCGTTAACTGGGCACAACCGAAACCTGGAGATACGGCACTGGATTTATGTTGCGGCAGCGGCGATTTAGCATTTTTACTCGCTAAACAGGTGGGAAAAACAGGCACCGTGGTTGGGGCTGATTTTTCGCCGCAACAACTGGACATTGCCCGTCAGCGTCAACAGCAACAAACGTTATCGGTTCCCATGCAGTGGGTAGAAGCCGATGCCCTGAATCTTCCTTTCCCAGATAACCAGTTTGATTGTGCCGCCATGGGCTATGGTTTGCGGAATGTCACCGATATTTCCCAATGCTTACAAGAACTCTATCGCGTTTTAAAGCCGGGGGCGACTGCTGCGATTCTTGACTTTCATCGTCCTTATGTAGAGTGGATGCAACAGTTCCAAAAATGGTATCTAAATACTGTCGTTGTGCCAACTGCAGAACGATTTGGCTTAAAAGAAGATTATGCTTATATTAGCCCCAGTGTGGATCGTTTTCCCCAAGGACAAGAACAAGTAAAATTAGCACAAGGGGTTGGCTTTACAAAAATTAAACATTACGCGATCGCGCTAGAACTTATGGGGGTTTTAGTGATGACAAAACCTGCTTAAAATAGAGACAGTGTCGTGTTAATCAGCGCTTCTTAATTTTGGACTTCTCTGAACTTGGCTTAATTATTGTTCCGCCAGTTGCCGGTAGCGTAATTGGTTATTTTACCAATGACATCGCCATCAAGATGCTATTTCGACCCTATCGACCCCTTTATATTGCCAGAAAACGGATTCCGTTTACACCCGGATTAATTCCCCGCAATCAAGCCAACCTTGCCCAACGGGTGGCAAATACCATTATGGGGTCGCTTTTAACCCCTGATGAGTTGCAAAATATTGCCCGTCGCTTGTTGCAACCGGAACGTGTTAAGGTCGCCATTTCTTGGTTATTAAGATCTTCACTGCAAGAAGTAGGACAAAATAAAGAGGAAAAAAGCGCACAAGTTTTAGGGAATGTTCTCCGGGATTTATTTAGCGAGTCTTTGCCGCGTTTAGTTCGCGTTTTATCACGGCGAGAGGACTTTTTAGAAGCGCAAATCAACCAAATTTTCGATCAAGTTCTCATCGATTTTCAATTTAGCGATAACCAAGCCAAACAGCTTTCTGATTGGTTAGTAGATGTTGTCCTTCCGCCCAATCGCATCCGGCAAATTCTAATTGATTTACTCACGGATCGCAATATCCAAATTATTGATGAAACATTCCGAGAAAAATCCAGTGGCACTTATTGGGTAATCGCTAATGTCTTTGGGTTGCGCAATACGCTAAATCGGTTGCGTGCCTTCTGTTTAGATGAAAAAGAAACAGCTAATATGCGGATTCAAGAGTTGGTGGTTACCCTTGAAATTCGCAGTCGGCTTCGGGAATGGCTAAAAAGTTTATCATTGCAAAATCTGCCGGTTTCTACAGTCAGACAACTTCGAGAATCTATTCGAGAGGCAGTACAAACTTATTTACAAGATAGAGGATCGACTTTGCTGCAATCTTTGGGAAGTTCCATTGATTGGGAAGATGTTGCGGTTTTAATTATTAAACGTCTGCAATCGTCAGAATCAGTCAATCAATCCCTAGATGTGATTAGTGAAGAACTCTCTTTGATTTTAGAACGATATTTAGAAGAGGAATTAGAAACAATTATTCAAAAAGTGATTCCGATTTTATCCATTGATGAAGTGATTGTCAATCGCGTTAATGATACGTCGCCGGAACAATTAGAAACCACCGTTAATTCCATTGTGAAAAATGAATTGCAAGCAATTGTGAATTTAGGCGGCATTCTTGGATTTATTTTTGGCGGATTGCAAGCGGGATATTTTTATTTTAGCTAACTATCCCCCAGTAGAATTGAGTTGCGCGATCGCGCAATAGGCTTTTTATTTCATTTTTTTTTCTAAATAATTTGCTTTCAGTTCCATTAGCATTTGGCGAGTTCCTTGCGCGATCGCTTGTTGGATGAGATAGGGAATCATCTCGTTTATGGGAAAGTCAGGAAAGGCAAGACTTTTTAGTGTTTTTTGATATTCTCCTTTTATATATTGATAGATACGCAAATTGCCTTCATCATAAATCCACACTTCAGGAACTTTGACAGTTTGATAAGCACTGATTGCGGTTTTAGAAGTGACATCACACTCAATAGCTAAATCTGGCGGAGGAACTTGTGTTAAATCTAAATTAATAATATTACGAGCGCGATGAGCATTTTGGAGATAAAAGCAACTATCAGGTTCCACCCCTGCTATATCTGGATACTTTAAAGTTGTCGAGCCAAAATCTTCCCAATCTCGTTGTTGATGCTCTAAAATTGTGATAATTATATAGGCAATTATGCGATGTATTCTTTCATGACTAGCAGAGGGAGACATTATTTCTAGAATGTTTTGATAGTAACAGAGTCGTATGTTTCGCGTTTCTCCAAATTCCTCTAGGATTTCTTGAAATTCTTCCCAGGAAATATTAGAAATAGCAATTTGGCTGCCTGGGGTTAATTGGATATCAGGGATAGAGATAGTAACACTCATTTTTGCTACTGAATTGCAGTGTATTTTGATATTAGTTCAGTGGCGCGATCGCGCATTGCATTAATGCATTAATTAGATTTAATGCTCATCTTGTTGATTAGTTTATTTTGGAAACCAGTCTTCATCCAGCGCTTGAGAAAGCGTAATTTTAGCATCAGGAGGCAATAAAAAAAGTTTAGAAACAGATTTGACTGCAACGGGATACGCTTTTTCATATAACGTTGGAAGCTGAGAGCGAAGACTTGGGCTATCTTCAAGGCGTGTCTGAATTTGGGCGCGAAAGTTAACAATTTCTGAAGCCCAGTGGTTGCCGCATCGTTGTCTTTCCGATTCCCAATAAGATAATTTGAGCAAGTGTTCGATTAGTCTAATTAACAGACTCATCAGGGCACGTTTTTCGCTTTTGCCCATGCTTTCTAGTTCTTCAATTAAATTTTCCCAATCAATGTTTTCAAAATTACTCTCCTGAAGATTTTGAATTGTCTTTTGAAGCCAAAGGTTGTAGTCTGTTTCATATAGGGATGATGTCATAGTATTCCCCTTTTCATTTCAACTCGTCTGCTCGTTTGCCCTGTTATTAATTTAGCAACCAACAAAAACGCGCGATAAAGCTAATCTCAATCAGCGATCGCGCTGTTAGTGGAAAAGGCTTTGCCACTTGTATTGAAAGACTGATTCTAAGAGCCGATAACTTTTTTCTGGTGAATTTTGGTTCAAGGGGGTTGATAAAATTACCCATAAGCAATTGCGTTCGCGCAAACTTTGTTTGCCAATAATGCCTAATAATAGGCGAGAATTTATATTTAAAAGATTGCGATTCATTTTGTGGATAAAGTCGCTCTGACGAATTGTGCTTTTTCCTTGTGAGGTAATGCAAGCAGTTAAATAGGCATGGCTTTGATCGCTAAAAAGTTTATAATCACCGATTCTCTCTATGGAATCTACTTTATTTCCTTGATAAGCATCACCTAGATTGCTGTAGGTCCCAATAAAGTTCCCAATATTGCCAAATGTTGCGCCGATATGCCTTAATTCCACTGTAACTTGAGTCCCATTTTGGCGATATTGATAGCGTTGCCCAGACCGGAACTGTTGAATATACTGGTTAACTTGATCGTTTTCTTCAGATATGGGAGAACTCTTTTCCCGGTTCCAACCGTTGAGAGTTAGTTGAGCAGGAAAGTTTAACGGTGATACTTGTCTGCGTCCAATTTGCGGGAAAAAGAAAGTACCAAGTGTAATTAGGGTCATAATTATGCCAACTCCCGAGAAAAATGGGATACGAGAGGATTCAGATTGGGCAGAGACAGTTAATGATGATTCCTGAGATGCACTGATTTCATTAGAAGAATCCTGTTGTTGCTGCTGCACTTGGTTTTCATAATGTTCATAAACAAAGTGGGCAATGACAATCCAAATGGTAAATGCAATTAAGGAGAAAATTTGGTTTCCTGCATCTCCATGCCAAAACTCAAATGCACTTTGATCTGAAACAACTACCGCTAGCAGTGCAACTCTAGCAATGCCTAAGAAAAATCCGATTCCGACTAATCCTGCTAATAATTTCAAGCAAAATCGCCAATTGAGAGGAGCAACAATAAATAAAACTAAAGTTAGTTGTAATAAAAGACTGACTAGGGGGCCTCCTGTACACCAATAGATTACTTCAACACTGCCATTGGGTAAAATGATGGAAACATTTTCTAGAGAAACATTAAAGCCTAGGTAGTGTAATAAAAATCCACTAACGTTCGCTGTCAACTGAGGAAAACTGAAATTATCCGGTAAAGAAGTAAAGAGTTGATGAGTAATACCATCAACTAAGCTAAAAACAAGAAAAGCAAGCAAAGGACGAAAATATTCTCTGAGTCCTTGCCATCCGGAACCAATTAAGGCAATACTAAATATAGCAGTTCTTGGACTCACGAGCTACAGTAGCAACATTGACTGATTAAGGCTTATGACAAAATTTAATTACTTAATTGGTTCAGTTCAGAGCGTATCTCATTAGAGTGAGAATTGCTATAATCCAAAAAAGGGAATAAATTGCAAGATAAAATTTTCATACCAAAACAGTAATAATCCTCGGTAAATAAAAATTGCCAATAAGAAAATCCCTAGAAAGTTTCTCCAAGGCTTGGGATGCAGATAGATTTCTTTGCGCTTTTTCCAAAAAATAAATAAAGCAACCAGCCAAAAAAAGATAGTTGTGGTTAATTCTGAGCTATTAATACGGCTAGTGAGAATCCCATGCCAGAGGGCCAGATTAACAGTGGTCAAAAATAACCACATTTTGGCATCATTGACAAAAGAGTAAATTTTGGATTGTGAGGGAAGAATAGTCATTTATCACCCTAGAAAAATTTATATTAACGCGATCGCGCTTCTAAATTAAGTAGCGATCATGTTGCCACTAAAGCTGATCCAAATCAGCAATTGCACAAACCAAACCAAGGAATTAATTTTTTGTCTGAACTGGGTTGAAACCGACTCGAAATTGGTTTGAGCTTGATCATGGAAGTCTAATTAAGTATGGCACGATCGCGCTGCTACTAAAGCTATGCGAATCAGTCAGTTTGAACTCACTTCAATAATGAGACTGGTAAATCATTAGCTATTGACAGGCTGTTTAACTACATATATAGTATTATCACGTAAAAATTGTATCATTAAGTCTCTAGCAACGAGGTTAATTATATAAGATGTTGAAAAAGAATACAATGACGATTTTTAAATATAGAAACAATGATTATTTGTCATAAATATCAATTTATCTTTTTGAAAACTAGAAAAACTGCTGGAAGTAGTGTAGAAATCGCTTTATCTCGTTTGTGTGATGAAAACGATATCGTAACGACAATTGCTGAAGAAGAATTAAGACAAGAAGAAGGTGGACGAGCAGGTAAAAATATACCGAAAAGTTGGTATCAGTATTCCCCTAAAGATATAGCTAAACTTTTTTTACCTTTACCAAACAGAAAGCCAGAAAAGAGTCTTTTACATAATCATGTTTCAGCTAAGCGGGTCAAAAGGTATGTTTCTTCGGAAATTTGGAATAATTATCTAAAGATTACTATAGAACGTAATCCTTGGGATAAAGCAATTTCACACTATTATTGGGCAAAAGGAGCAAAAGAAAATTATCCATCATTATCGGAACATTTACGTCGTTTATCAGAGAAACACCTACATGCTTTGAGTAATTGGAAAATTTATACAATTAGAGACTGTTCCTAAAGAAAATATAAAGAAGAGGCGCGATCGTTGATAACAAGGGTCAAACTTGAAATAGATGCAACGATTCGCTATTAAAATGAC
>PXPI01000089.1 GCA_003021905.1 Cyanobacteria bacterium SW_9_44_58
TTCCGAAAATCAATTGAATAAGGTTGCATGGACACGCTTATTTTAATCTACTGTCTTTCCTTCTCAGTGTACCTTATTGGTCTGAGAATTGCTATAAGCAATTTCTTGAGCATTTTCCCTATCCAGTGACACTCATTGCGGAACCCAATGAAAAGGTACCATCCGCAGTGCGCAATGGGTTCAAAAATATTTTTGCTGTCTGTCCCGACCAATATATCTATGATTTAGTGGGAGAAGCCCCCTTTCCCATTGCAGCAACTTCTGCCAGTTATTTTGGCGCTTCCAAAGCCACCACCGTTGAACTCGGCTTACGCTTTTTTGATGGGCAGGTTTCTTACGCCGTTGATGGCGGAAAGAGTAAGTATGGAGGCAGTGGCACCCTAATTGATTTAACTGTGGAACAACCGGCAATGCTAACGTATGGTCCTGTTTCCTACCATGATGTTATCAAAATTGTTCCTGATTTAAAATTGCCTTCGCATATGCGAAAGTAAAATTTGACTTTATACAAACTGGCGTAGGAAGCGCAAATCGCTATTATACAAGCGGCGAATATCATCAATTTGGTGCAACACCATGGCAAAGCGTTCTACCCCTAATCCGGCGGCAAAGCCGGTATAACGTTCGGGATCATATTCCACCGCCTTTAAAACATTGGGATCAACCATGCCGCAGCCCAGAACTTCCAGCCATTTCCCTTGCCATTGCACATCCACTTCTGCCGAAGGTTCCGTGAAGGGAAAATAACTCGCTCGAAACCGCACCTTGAGATCATCCCCAAACATTTGTCGCAGAAATTCTTTAATGGTGCCGCGGAGGTCAGTGAATCGCAACCCTTCTTCAACGGCTAACAGTTCCAGTTGGTGAAATACTGCCGAGTGCGTAGCATCTACGGTATCCCGCCGATAAACCCGTCCTGGGGCAATGACGCGAATCGGGGGATCATGGTTTTCCATGTAGCGAATTTGAACGGAAGAGGTGTGGGTGCGCAATAAGTTCTTATCGGGAAGATAAAAAGTATCCTGCATATCCCGCGCCGGGTGATCTTCTGGGGTATTCAGGGCTTCAAAATTATAGTAATCGGTTTCCACTTCAAACCCTTCGGCCACGGTATAGCCTAACCCCACAAAAATATCCAGCATTTGGTCAATCATGCCATTGAGGGGATGAACTTTTCCCAGAGGACGCATTATCCCTGGCATAGTTACATCCAGGGTTTCCGAGGCGAGTTGGGCTTCCAGTTGCGCCTGTTGCAGCCTTTGACGACGATCTTCGATCGCACTTTGAATCGCTTCTTTAATCTCGTTCGCCAGGGAACCAATGCGCGGGCGTTCTTCGTCAGAGAGTTTTCCCATTCCCCGCAAAACCTGGGAAAGTTGCCCTTTTTTGCCGAGATATTGCACCCGCAGCTGTTCTAAGCTGTCTAAATTTTCAGCGGACGCGATCGCGCTTTGGGCTTCGGCTTTTAATTGGCTTAGCTGCGTTTCTAAATCCAGAGAGGAGGAAGTCATACGGGGGAGATTTCAAGACGTCTTATTGCTTAACCTATACCAGTTTAACCGCTGCTCAGTCAACTGAAAATTTGGGAACGCTAGAAGCAGGGAGCATCCTCGAAAATCCCTCCGCGAGTCATAATGGAATAAGGCGCTTCGATTTCGCCATTGTCCTTTGATCGCATTGCAAAAAGGAGCAATTTTTTTCTTGTTTGATAATAATGATCACTCCGAGCGAGGTTTGGTATTGTGTCCAAAAATGTTTTTGTTGTTGGTCTCGATGAATTTAATTTAGTTAAACTGGAATCTTTAAAGCGTGTAATAGACTGCAATTTTCATCCCTTACTTCGCTACGAGGAAATTCGCGGGGTCAAAACTTACTCCCTGCAAGAACTATTGGCCAAAGCGCAAGCCCAATTGCAAGCATTTCAGGGAAGCGTGGATGCCATTGTGGGCTACTTTGATTTTCCCATTAGCGATATGGTGCCCATGCTATGTCGAGAACGGGGATTAACCGCTGCTTCTCTGGAAAGTGTGGTCAAATGCGAACATAAGTATTGGAGCCGCCTGGAACAAAAAGCCTCTATTCCCAAGCATATTCCGCAGTTTGATCTATTTGATCCCTTTGATGACAAGGCAATTGCAAAAATTTCCCTCAATTATCCGTTTTGGATTAAACCGATCAAATCCTTCCGTTCGTTTCTTGCATTTCAAATCAACAGCGATCGCGAATTTCAGGAGTGTACGGCAATCATCCGCGATCAAATTGAGACCATTTCGGAACCGTTCAACGATTTGCTGGAATATCTCGATCTCCCCCCAGAAATCGCCAGCATTCCCGGACAATATTGCCTTGCTGAACAAATGATTTCCGGGCAGCAATGCACCCTAGAAGGCTATGTTTTTCGCGGCGAGGTTCACATTTATGGGGTTGTGGATTCTATGCGCTATCCCAACAGTTCTACGTTTTCTCGTTATCAATATCCCTCCCAGTTGCCGGAATCGGCGCAACAAGAAATGGTTGCCGTTGTCGAGCGGTTAGTCACCCATATCGGCTATGATAATGCCCCCTTTAACGTGGAATTTTTCTATGATCGGCAACAAAACAAAGCATGGTTTTTAGAAATTAATCCCCGCATTTCCCAATCTCACGGCGACTTATTCGAGAAAGTGGACGGCATGCCCTACCATAAAATTATGATTGATTTGGCACTGGGCAATCAACCGGAATTTCCCCATCGACAAGGCAAATACCAGTGGGCTGCCAAATTCTTAGAACGCCGCTTTCAAGATGAACTCGTGGTTAAGGTTCCCACTCAGCAAGACATTCAGACACTCCAAAATCAATTCCCGAATACGTTAATGGAGATTCTGGTTCAGCCTGGCATGAGACTGTCGCAACTTGCCAATCAGGATAGCTATAGCTACGAAGTTGCAGATCTGCTATTAGGGGCAAACTCTCCACAAGAATTGTTGGAAAAACATCAGCAGTGTTGGGAAGCGTTGCCGTTTGAATTTGCGCCGTAAATGAAACATCAAATTGAGCTGTTAATTCCGCCCGCATAAAAATTGTTTATAATCACGATAGCGCGATCGCGCTCATGCCTAGTACAGGAGACTCTCCGTTGAAAACTGTTACGTTCTTTCCCTATGGGGTAAGAGAAATTGAAAACCTTTGGATTCCCCTTTCCGATGGGTGTCGTTTGGCGGCTCGCGTATGGCTGCCCGAAGGCGCTGAAGAAACACCGGTTCCCGCCATTTTGGAATATATTCCTTATCGCAAGCGCGATCATACTGTTGAACGCGATGCCCGCACTCACCCTTATTTTGCCGGTCACGGCTATGCCTGCGTCCGGGTTGATATCCGCGGCAGCGGCGATTCTGAGGGCGTGCTAACAGATGAATACCTGCCCCAAGAACAAAATGATGGCCTGGAAGTCCTGCATTGGCTAGCCCAGCAACCCTGGTGCAATGGTTCCATTGGCATGATTGGCATTTCCTGGGGCGGCTTTAACGGCTTACAAATTGCCGCCCGTCGTCCGCCGGAACTGAAAGCGGTGATCAGCCTTTGTTCAATGGATGATCGCTATGCCGACGATGTGCATTACATGGGAGGTTGCTTGCTTGGGGATAACCTTTCTTGGGCCTCGATTATGTTTGCTTATAATTCCTGTCCCCCTGACCCCGAAATTGTGGGTGAACAATGGCGGGAGATGTGGCTCGACCGGCTGAAAGGAAGCGGTTTGTGGCTGGAAACTTGGTTGCGTCACCCGTATCGGGATGAATACTGGAAACACGACTCTATTTGCGAAAATTTCAGCGCGATCGCGTGTCCAGTGATGGCAGTGAGCGGTTGGGCAGATGGCTATTCCAATGCTGTCTTTCGGTTGCTGGCCAACTTAAACGTGCCTCGACTGGGGTTAATTGGGCCTTGGAGCCATAAATATCCTCATATGGGCGTTCCCGGTCCCGCGATCGGCTTTTTGCAAGAAGCGTTGCGTTGGTGGGACAAGTGGTTGAAGGGTATCGAAACTGGCATTATGGAGGAGTTTATGGTTCGCGCGTGGATGCAGGAAAGCGTTCCCCCCACCGCCAAGTATCACATTCGCCCTGGGCGTTGGGTTGCCGAACCGGAATGGCCTTCGCCTCATATTGAGGAGCGCATTTACCCCTTAGGCTCTTGTGAAATTGCCTCACCTGGGCAAAGGGTTCCCGAAACTGAATTAACCATCCAATCGCCATTAAGTGTGGGCTTGTTTGCGGGGAAATGGTGTTCCTATAGCGCTCCCCCTGATTTGCCCCACGACCAGCGTGAGGAAGATGGCGGCTCTCTGGTTTTCGATAGCGCCCCCCTAACCGAGAAACTGGAAATTTTCGGCGCTCCGGCGGTGGAATTGGAATTCTCCGCCAATCAACCGCTTGCTATGATTGCCATTCGACTTTCCGATGTAGCACCCGACGACAATGCAACCCGAGTAACCTATGGCTTGCTTAATTTGACCCATCGCAATAGTCATGAAACACCGGAACGACTAGAACCAGGGAAACGCTATCGGGTGCGGGTTCAACTCAATGATATTGCTCACAGCTTTGTAGCAGGCCATCATTTTCGGATCTCCATTTCCACCTCCTATTGGCCCCTAGCTTGGATTCCGCCAAAAGCAACGCGGCTCGAATTTACACTGGCAGCAGCTCGCTGACACTGCCGATTCGAGACCCTCGCGAGAGCGACCGAACCCTTTCCTCTTTCCTACCGCCGGAAGGGGCGCCGCCAGTGGCAAAAACGATGCTGGAACCAATGAATCTCCGTTGGACAGTCATTCGGGATTTAGCGAAAGATGAATCTACCTTAGAAGTGATTAAAGATGAGGGCAAATATCGGTTAGAAGATATTGACCTGGAAGTACAGTGGACAACTAAGGAGTGGTACACTTTCCAAAACAACGATTTCAGCTCGGCGCGCGGGGAAACTTACTGTATCCGCGAGTTTAAGCGAGAGGATTGGTCGGTCGATACCATAACCCGCACGGTTTTAACCTCTGATGCGTCTTACTATTATATTCATGCTGCCCTAGATGCTTATGAGCGCGATCGTCGGGTCTATTCCCAAAATTGGAATCGTCAAATTCCACGGGAAGGGAAAGTAATGTAATTATGTTGTTTTCTGAGGAGTTTCACTCCCTTTAACAGAAGCAGCTTCAATAAAAATCCGTTTCACTTCTTCGTGAGATTCCCGAATCGTTTTTTCAATGCGTCGAATGGCTAATTCAATTTCATCAGAAGAAAGCTCATCCCTAAATTCGATATTAAGGGCCAACATAATATCTCTAGGACCAAGATGAAATGTGATAGGCGGTTCCATTGCTGAGACGGCTTCATCCGATTTCACCAGTGTTTTAATACTTTCTCGAATTTCGGGTGAAGCACTTTCTCCCACTAATAATCCTTTCGTTTCGGCAACTAAAATGGTGGCAACAACGGTTAAAAGAATTCCAATAATAATCGAAGCAATGCCATCATAAATGGGATTTTTCGTAACTTCGCTTAAAAAGACCCCAGCAAAGGCTAAACCCAGTCCCACTAAAGCGGCAAAATCTTCCACAATCACAATAAAGGAACTGGGATCTTTGCTTTGACGAATGGCTTGCCAAAGACTAACCTCATCATTGCGAGGATAGTTTTTATTAAATTCCCGAATAGAAATAAATAAAGCAGTTCCCTCGAAAATTGAGGCCGCGCCTAAGACAATGTAACTGATTAGGGGAGAACGAGAAGACGCCGTGTGTTGAAAGCTATTAATCCCTTCATAGACAGAAACACCGCCCCCTAAGGCAAAAATTAACACGGCAACGACTAACGACCAAAAATAGATTTCTTGACCGTGGCCAAGGGGATGTTGTTCATCCGGCCCCGCTTCGCTCTGTTTTAGACCATAAAGCAGTAAAATCTCATTAATTGAATCCACAACGGAGTGAATTCCTTCCGAAAGCATGGCAGAACTGCCGCTGATAGCCGCCCCAACAAATTTAGCAATGCCAATGGCAATGTTAGCTTCCATTGCCGCATAAATCGAAACTTTAGACGATTCTGATGCCATAAATTCAACTGTTATCCCAATCAACTTCGTTCAGCTTAACTCAACTAAATTAGCAATTACGCCCTGTGCACCAGAAAGTACTCTAACCGTTGGTAATCACTGCCAAGTTGGCGATATTGTCACTTCATCAATTTTAATAAAAATATTTCGCAATTATTTCCATAATGCGGTAAACTGTTTTAGAAAATCAATTGAATCTAGTTTGCAATAAGGCAAGGAGGCTTCATGGTGAATTCAAACCAGTCGTGGTGGGCGGGAAATGCTCGCCTGACTAATCTTTCCCAAAAATTGCTTGGCGCTCATGTCGCCCATGCCGGCTTAATTGTATTTTGGGCCGGAGCAATGACGCTATTTGAACTGACGCAATTTAACCCTAACCAACTCATGTACGAACAGGGGTTAATTTTATTGCCTCATCTCGCAGCCCAAGGCTGGGGCATTGGTGATGGCGGCGAAATGGTTAGCACTTATCCCTTTTTCGTTATTGGGGCATTGCATCTAATTTCTTCCGCCTTTTTAGGCTTTGGCGGCATTTTCCACGTTCGCTCACAGGAAGATGTATTGGATCAAAACAAATTCCCGCTTTTCAGTTATGACTGGCAAGACCAAGATAAAATGACGACAATTCTGGGAATTCACTTGGTTTTGCTCGGCGGCGGCGCCTTACTGCTAGTGGCGAAAGCCATGTTTTTCGGTGGATTGTACGACCCCAATTTGGAAACAGTGCGTACAGTGAGCAATCCTACCCTCTCTCCTGGCACTATCTTTGGCTATCTCGTGGGTGCTGAAGGAAAACACTGGTTAGCAGCAGTGAATAACTTAGAAGATGTGGTTGGCGGTCATATTTGGATCGCGCTGTTATTGATTGGCGGCGGCATTTTTCACATTCTGACGCGCCCCTTTAGTTGGACGCAATCGTTATTTGTGTGGTCTGGAGAAGCCTATCTCTCCTACAGTTTAGGGGCATTAGCCTTGATGGGCTTTATTGCCGCTTATTTTATTTCCGTGAACACTACCGTCTATCCGGAAGTTTTCTATGGCCCGGCTTTAGACATCCGTCTCAGCATTGTTCCCGTTTTCTCTTCTCCGGATCCTAATTTGGTCTCTGCTCGCACCTGGTTGGCAAATGCCCATTTCTGGCTTGCCTTCTTTTTCCTGCAAGGCCATATTTGGCACGCCCTGCGAGCTGCTGGGTTTGACTTTCAACAAGGTCGCGTGGCCAAGGAAAGTGCTTCTTCCATCACATAATTTTTTCGAGGATAAATGAGAAATAATTGCAAGGAGGTTAAAGAATGACCACTGTTGTTGCAAACAGTCCTAACAAAGAACAAATCCCCACTGTGGGATGGTGGGCTGGCAATACGCGCTTGATTAACTTGTCAGGCAAATTGCTCGGTGCCCATGTCGCCCATGCCGGACTAATTACTTTCTGGGCCGGGGCAATGACCCTATTTGAGTTATCCCGTTTCACGCCCGATGAACCCATGTATGAGCAGGGTTTGATTTTACTCCCCCACTTAACCGCCTTGGGCTTCGGTGTTGGCAGTGAAGGAGAGGTAATTAGCACCTATCCCTATTTTGTCATTGCTGTTCTACATTTAGTTTCTTCTGCTGTTTTGGGCGCTGGCGGCATTTATCATGCCCTAATTGGTCCAGAGGTTCTGCCCCAGGATAATCAGCGCTTTGCTGGCTTTTTTGGCTACGACTGGGCCGATAAAGACAAAATGACGACGATTCTTGGGATTCACTTGACGTTCCTCGGCATTGGCGCCTTTTTACTCGTCTCGAAAGCCATGTTTTGGGGCGGTTTGTTTGACCCTTGGGCTGGCAGTGACGGTGCTGTGCGTGTGGTGAACAATCCCACGCTCAATCCCATTACCATTTTCGGTTATCTTTGGGGGCAACACGGCTGGCAAGGCATGGCTGCTGTGGACAACTTAGAAGATGTTGTCGGCGGTCATCTCTGGATTAGCTTAATTCTCTTAGCTGGCGGTGCCTTCCATATTCTGACTGCGCCCTTTGCTTGGGCACGGCGAGTGCTGTTTTATTCGGGAGAAGCGTATCTGTGTTACAGCCTCGGCGCGATCGCGTATATGGGGATTTTAGCCGGTTACTTTGTCAGTGTGAATGACACAGTTTATCCCGAAGTATTTTTCGGTGTAGCTGGCAACTGGGAAACTGCAGAGGGAGTTGTTTCCGCACGCGGTTGGTTAGCTACCTTCCACTATGCCCTCGGTGCCCTCTTCCTACTGGGACATATCTGGCATGCTATTCGCGTTCGCGGTGCTTTTGCCGGCTTTGATTTCCAACAAGGCGATGTCATTCGCGCCTATCGAGAAACCAATGAAGGCAACCTTGCCACTCCCGTTAATGCCAATGATCTTACTCTGAAATTTGTTGCCAATCTCCCCATCTATCGAGATGGCTTATCGCCCCTAATGCGCGGGTTAGAAATTGGGATGGCACATGGCTATTGGTTAATTGGTCCCTTTGCCGTTTTAGGGCCATTGCGCAATAGCGAATTTGGTTTATTAGCCGCTTTAATTAGTGCTTGTACTTTAATTGTAATTCTCACCGTTTGCCTGTCTCTTTACGGAACTGTTTCCTTTAGCAAAACGCAAGAAATTTCCGGCAGTTCCTATGTGGATGAAGCAATTCCCAAAGTTCCTGCCGGTATTAAAACTGAAGAAGGTTGGAGTTTATTTAGCGGCGGATTCCTCGTTGGCGGTGTTGGCGGTGCCATTTTTGCTTACCTGCTCTTAGATCAATTTATTGATTTCGTTTTCTAATTTTTTCCTAACTTAAATGTTTCCCTTGTCTTTTTCTCTATGAAAGGGCAAGGGAAATACTATGCATTTTTTTAGTAAAAATTAAACGAAAAAAAGCAATAAAAAATACTTGACAAAATCTAGCAATTGATATTAATTTAAATAAAAAGAAAGCAATCTTCTACATTATTTTTCAAAATGAATACTTGTCTTTGCTGTCGAGGACGGCTCTTGTGCCAAATTAGTCGGCGTCGAATTCATTGGTTTTGTTCTTACTGCCGCCAGGAAATGCCAGTTGCTATCAAACGACAGCGTAACGTTTCATAATTCATCAAAAATCGTCATACAGTTTCGGAGGTAACATGACAAAAATCGGATTATTTTTTGGTTCCACAACCGGCAATACTCAAGATATTGCAGAACGCATTCAAGAAGAATTTAGCGGCGATAATGTCGTGATGCTTCATGAAATTTCTGAAGTGGAAGAAGATGAGTTTAGCGACTATGACAACATCATTATTGCTTGCCCAACTTGGGATATTGGCCAATTGCAAAGCGATTGGGAAGGATTTTATCTCGATTTAGATGAAGTAGATTTTAGCGGTAAAAAAGTCGCTTACTTTGGTGTTGGTGATCAAGAAGGGTATCCCGATAATTTTCAAGATGCCATGGGGATTTTAGAAGCGAAAATTTCAGAATTAGGCGGAAAAACCGTGGGTCATTGGTCCACCGATGGCTATGATTTTAATGAATCAAAAGCTATTAAAAATGGCAAGTTTGTCGGGTTAGCCCTCGATGAAGATAATCAAGCTGATCTCACAGATGAACGAATCAGTGTTTGGGTAAAGCAACTAAAAGATGAATTTGCTCTTTAAATGTTAATTAGGAGTTAATGGTTAATTTCAATTATTAATTATTAACTCTTTTAAAAGATGAAGTTTTTTTTAGGGAAAGAATATGATGTTACAAATTATTTGCTTTTGCTGTAGCTGGGGACTAATCATTTTCTTAACTTGGAGTGCCTTACGAGCAACAATAAGAGGGGTCAAATATGTCAAAACTTTACACCAAATTCCTTGTAGTCGCCGTGCCTTTTTCACAAATAACTATTGCTTAAAATGTACGGTTCATCCTTATGAAGCTGGAACTGAATTAGCGATTAATTGTCAAGAGTTTGAACCAAAACCGGAAATCGATACTTCTAATTCTTATCACCAGACAAGACCTTATCAAGTCAATATTTGAATCAATTACTTTTAGCGTATTCCTAAAACATTGAACAATTATGTCACGAGAACCTATTGCTGTTTGGCTAACACCGAATCCTGTTTTTCACGGATTCCATTCTCCTTTATTAAGTTATCTTTCTCAAGCTGGTCCCATTGCTCATTGGGAATATTTACAAAATCAAGATGAAGGCACTTCTATCGATAATGTTTTAGCATCTGTTCAAGATTATTTGGAAACATTATCTCAACCCATTCATCTCATTGGGCACGGGATTGGCGGTTGGTTAGGATTGCTTTATACCCGTCAATTTCCAGAACAAATTAAATCTTTGACCTTATTAGGCGTCGGAGTAGATCCGGCTTTAGATTGGCAAGCCTATTACTATAGTTTATTTAAGCATTTACATTGTCCCCAACAGATGATTTTAGAACAGATTGTTTATAGTTTGTTTGGGGAACAAAATCCAACAATGACTCATTATTTATTAGAAGTTTTACGACGGGATTTGCTATCTTCTCCTTCTCCCCATTCTCTTTATCAACAAATCAATGGAGAAGAAGGAGGCGTTGAAGTTCCCTTATTAGTTTGTGGCAGTGAAAACGATTTAATTGTGCCGCCAACAGCGATTAAAGGTTGGCGAAAGTATTTACATCAGTGGGATTACGTTTGGTTAATCCCCTATGGGCATCATTTCTTCCATTATTTTTATCCTTCTCTTGTTACCCCTCCAATTTTAGAGTTTTGGCAATCTAATGATCAATTCTCCCAAATAGAAAGTTCCTGCTGGGAATACTCTTGGCTCAAATAACGATAAAAGCGCGATCGCGCACACTTTGCGGTTCAATGACTTCACACTGTTCCCAATATTTGGCAATATAGCAATTCCCTGTTAAGGGAAGTACAAATCAAAAGGCAAAAATTAAAGTCCTACAGCTTAAGAAGTGTACTTCATGAGTTCAAAAATTGCTATACAAGCGTTAAGTTTTCCCTTCCGAGGGCCTTGATTGATTGAGGATGGGAAGCAAATAAGCAATTAATGCTGCTGAAGCAAATCCGAGAATATTCCGGAGTAAGGGTAACCAATCAGCAGTTCGGGTAACCACCGGTCCAATCCCAAAGGCAATAAAGAGAATGCCCCACAGCGGCGAAAACATTAATGCCCATTGCCAAGCTACAATTTGATCCTCGGTGCGCGGTTTGGCGGCGAAACCAAAGACTAGCCCCCCAACAACGGAAGTAATGAGGGTTAAAATCCATTGGTCTTGCGGTAACCCCGGGACAACATCACATCCCCCTTCTGCTAAACAGCCCTTAACGGTATCGAGAGAGGCCGCGATCGCGTTATTTTCGCCATTTTCTCTCACATAGTACATATTGCCAAAGCGGGTTTGCAGTTCTACCCAGAAGGTGCGCGGCAACAGATCATAGACATCGTCCCCCACATTAAATGCCAGCAGATTTCCCCCGCGGGCATCGGCAATGAGCAGCACACTTTTATCATTTAAATCCCAATACTCTTTAACCGCCCGTCCCGGGGTACGGTCATATTGCGTCAAAATACGCAGTTTCCAGCCTGTTTCTCCTTCAAATTGTTTAATCTTTTCCGTTAAGGATTCTTCTTGCAGTTTCGGTAGAAAATTCGCTAAATCAATAATGGGCGTTTGCTGTTCCGGCAACAGAGAGGGATCATCGTAAGCTTGGGCTTGATGGGGATGGGTCAGCCAAGCCGTTAAACCAAAGCAACAACTGATAAAAAGAACAAGGAGACGTTGCCAAGACGGAATGGACATTTTTATATCGCTGATTTGTTTCCACATTTTTTAAATAATGAGTAACAAGCGTCAATAACTTTACACTTGTTTACTTTATTTTAAGGATAGTGAGGAACCAGTTACAGGTCAACTTAGCATTTTCTAACCTAAGATAGGTTTGTGGGGTTATCGTTGCTGGATCCATTCCCGATAACGCTGGTGTAGCTGCCGCGCAGTGGGATAGGCGGAGTTGGGACTGAGAAAATGGGAAAATTCAAAAGTTACCAGTTTATCGACTTGGGCGAGTTCGGCTTGTTCAATTTTGTAGCGAAGTTTGCGATAATCGATGGGCGGGAACTTCAAAGGCATGTCGCGATCGAAGCTTTCCACGTTGCTCCATGCGGTTAATCCGTACTTAGCGGCAAGTTCTCGGTTGGCTTGCAAATACGCCGGTAAATCGCGATAAGCCACATTGCCGTCCTGAAACGCCACAATATCGACAATTCCTTGCAAGCGGGCAAACACTGATTCCCATTCCGTTATATGTTGATCCAGAGAAATGGCGGTTTCGCCAAACTGCTTAATGCCTTTAATGTAAGGAGAAATTAAAATCGGCACATCTTGCAATTGTTTCAAGTGAGAAGAAAGATCTTCATAGACCTGCATCATGCCTTCATCATAAGTATTAATTTCATGACTGATATACCAGCCGCCGAAAGCGGAATGATGGCCATAACGGTTAATAAACTCCTCACAGAAGGCTTTGTTAATGTCGGTTTCGGTTTGATAATCGCCATTTACCCAGTAATGCCCGGAGTCATAAGTGCCAAAATAAAACGTCATCCCGCAGCGTTGGGCAAGGGTGAGGAATAATTCTACTAAATCGGTATAGACAGGGAGAATGCCAATTTTGTCTTGCAACACCTGCGAGGGAAATGTTGCTTGTTCTTTATAGCCGGCACGAATTAAAATAACAGTGTCGATGCCCACCTGTTGCATGGTGGCAAAATCGGCTTCCCAATCGCGATCGCGCCAATTTTGAGAGGGAATGTCATGGGTGATTTCATCGAGGAAGGTTCCGGTGATTGCTGGTTTCATTTGCTACCTTGTCATCATCATCTGATCCATTATCAAATTTAGAGACACAGAATCGGGCAAACGGTTAAGAAGCAATGGCCAACGGACACATTGAAGCCATCTGGATCAAGCGATTTAAGGGCGGTCCCATGGATGCCGTGCAACAAGCGGAAATGGTCAAGGGACGAGGATTAGTGGGCAATGCCAATCAAGGCCGCCGCCGACAGATTACCATTATTGATGCAGCGGTCTGGGAACAAGTCATGGCAGAACTAGGAACTACCATTGATCCTGCCGCCCGACGAGCTAATATTATGGTGCGCGGCATCGAGTTAGCCCAGAGTCGGAAAAAAATTCTACAGCTTGGGGACTGTCGCGTCAAAATTTTTAATGAAACGAAACCTTGCGAACGCATGGACGAAGTTGTCCCCGGTTTAAATCAAGCCTTGTATGATAACTGGCGCGGGGGTGCCTTTGGAGAAGTGATTCAAGGCGGCACAGTTTGCGTTGGCGAGATAGCCTATTGGGAAACTTAAACTCCCACTAGGAACAAAGAGGGAGATTCCTTCCCCTACTTTGACAGTTCTAGCCTTGTTTTTCCACTTCTGCCACATTCAAAATGGTTTTCAACACCGAATCCGGATTCAGACTCATGGAGTCAATTCCCGATTCCACTAAAAATTGGGCAAACTCGGGATAATCGCTGGGGGCTTGACCGCAGATGCCGATTTTCTGTCCTTTGTTCTTGACGGTTTCAATGGCCTGTTTCACCATTCGTTTAACCCCTTCATTGCGTTCATCAAATAGATGCGCCACTAACGCGGAATCGCGGTCCAATCCTAAGGTTAACTGGGTTAAATCATTGGACCCAATGGAGAACCCATCAAAAACGTCGCTAAATTCATCGGCCAGCATGACATTGCTGGGCAACTCACACATAACATAAACTTGCAAGCCATTGACCCCTTGTTCCAACCCGTGTTTTGCCATTTCTGCGATAACATTGCGTCCTTCTTCCGGTGTCCGACAGAAGGGAATCATGGGAATGAGGTTAGTTAAACCCATCTCATCCCGCACTTTTTTCAGGGCTTGACATTCCAGGGAAAAGCTTCTCGATAATTGGGATCGCAGTAACGAGAGGCACCGCGCCACCCTAACATGGGGTTTTCTTCTTTGGGTTCAAACTGGGTTCCCCCTAGCAAATTGGCATATTCATTGGTTTTGAAGTCCGACATCCGCACAATTACCGGTTTGGGATAAAAGGCAGCGGTAATCATCCCCACGCCGCGGGCAAGTTTATCCACGAAGAAATTGGGTTTATAGTCGTAGCTGGCAGTTAAAGCGGCAATTTGATCTTGGACCCGTTCATCTTGCAGTTGCTCAAAGTACAGTAGGGCTAAAGGATGGGCTTTAATGTGGTTGGCAATGATAAACTCTAGACGCGCTAACCCCACCCCATCAGCGGGAATATTGGCCAGGGAAAAGGCTTGTTCGGGATTGCCGATGTTCATTAAAATTTGAGTGCGCGTGCGCGGTAACTCTTCCAAGGGGGCTTGTTGGACATCAAAGCCCAGTAAGCCCTCATAAACCTTGCCTTCTTCGCCTTCACTGCACGAGACGGTAATATCTTGCCCGGATTGAATAACTTGGGTGGCGCTGCCGCAGCCAACAATAGCAGGAATTCCCATTTCACGGGCAATAATGGCGGCATGACAAGTACGCCCTCCTTGGTCGGTCACGATCGCGCTTGCCTGCTTCATAATGGGTTCTCAATCGGGATCCGTGCGTTTGGTAATTAACACTTCTCCCGGTTTGAAGCGATCAATGTTTTTGGCATTGACAATAATCCGGGCTTTGCCTTGACCAATACTGGAACCAACACTGCGCCCGGTGGCTAAAACCGCGCTTTGGCTTTGTAGCTGATACGTTTGCAGGAGATTGGCCGCTTTTTGGGATTGGACGGTTTCTGGACGGGCTTGGACGATAAAAAGTTCAGCGGTGATGCCATCTTTGGCCCATTCAATGTCCATGGGAGTATCATGGCCCCGCAAATTCGAGTAATGGTCTTCAATTGCCACCGCCCATTGTCCCAGTTGCAGAATTTCCTCATCGCTCAAGCAAAATTGGGCGCGATCGCGCTCGGAAACGGCAACGTTGCGTGTCTGTTTCGACCCACCCACATCATAGACCATTTTCATCCCCTTCGTCCCGAGGCGTTTTTCTAAGATGGGTTGATAGCCTTCTTTCAGAGTGGGCTTAAACACCAGATATTCATCAGGGTTCACTGACCCTTGCACTACGTTTTCCCCTAATCCATAAGCAGCGGTAATTAAAGCCGAATTTTTAAAGCCGGTTTCTGTATCAATGGAAAACATGACGCCAGCGCTGGCTAAATCCGAGCGAACCATTTTTTGCACACCTACAGACAAGGCAACGGCTAAGTGATCAAAGTTCTTATTTTCCCGATAAGAAATGGCCCGGTTGGTAAACAAAGAGGCAAAACATTTGTGACAGGCTTCTAAAACCCCCTGAATGCCATGAATGTTAAGATAGGTTTCTTGTTGCCCTGCAAAGCTGGCTTCGGGCAAATCTTCAGCCGTGGCGCTAGAACGCACAGCCACATCGGTTTCATCGCCGTAGCGGTTGCACAATTCTTGATAGGTTTGGGTAATTGCCGTTTTGAGTTCCTCAGGAAATGGCGTATTAAAAATCAGCGATCGCGCTTTTTTGCCCGTTTTCTGTAAACTGTTCACATCGTTGATATCCATTTGGGAAAACAGTTCCCGCAATTGGCTTTCAATGCCCGCATTGGCTATAAAGTGGCGAAAGGCATAAGCGGTGGTGGCAAAGCCGTCAGGAACATTCACTCCTTTGGTTTTTAACTGTTGGATCATCTCTCCGAGAGAGGCATTTTTGCCGCCAACAATTCCCACATCTTGATTGTTAACTTGTTGGTACCAAAGAACTAGGGCGGTCTCTTTCGTTGCATCCGATGTATTTTGCTGTAATGTATTAACTATTTTCCCCTCCTTGCTCTACTTTTAATTTTATGGGGCTAAGGAAATGCCTACTTTATTTTTGATCAATTTGTAATAAGAGCTTTTGAGAAGAAATGATGAATATTGCAGTTTATATAAAAAATATAGCACTTAACTTTAGTCATTCTATCTGGACTATATTGTAGCGTAGGTTATCAGATATGGTATCAGTACTATCAAAATTCAATTCTAAAATAATTGCTAAAATTACAGGATGGGACTTTATTATTCAAGCTTTATTTTAGCAAAAAAATAATACAATTTCCTAATCGGAATTTTAAACCAGAATTGAAATTATCAATAAATTGCATAAAGTAATAATTGTTACAAAAAATCCCCTAGCAATGTACTAGAGGAAAAAACTGAAATAATAATAAGAATTAATGAACAAATTTGGGCATCACTTCTGCTGCGGTCATGATGCCCGACCAACCGCGCCGATAAAAGTCAATGCCAGCATGGAGATAACCGAACGCGGTGCCGCAAACATTGGCTGCCATACTGGTTTCATTGCCAAGGGTAAAAGTATGGGTAGAAATTTTGCCTTCAAAAGTGCGTCCGGTAACTTGGACATTGGTACTGAGAGGTTTTTCTGCGTGACGAGTGTCAACAATACCGCCTACACAGACGCGATCACGCGGACAAATTCCGGCTAACTCCAACATCAAGTCATCGGCATGTTCCATATTTTCCAATTTTAAAATGCCATTGGTTTCTTCCAAAAGCGCAGCCACCTCTTCATCGGTCATGGCTTTGGCCTGTTCTACAGTATACCCGGGCATATGGGCAATATCCTCGCGAATGGTTGCCCGATAGGCTTCCCAATTGGCAATGCCAACGCCAAAGGTAATATTGACCTCATGAATTTCAGTGTAACTTTGCGCAGCCACCGTCGCCGCTGCCGTCAATAAACCAGGGGTTGCCCCGCAACCTGTCAAGTAAGTAATGCCAGCTTCTTTTAACACCTCGTCCATGCCTAGCAATTCTTCCATGGCACTAGTGCGCTTAAGGGCATCGACTAAAACCCCTTGCCAACCGGCATCCATAAATTCTTTTACCACAGATGCCATGAAGGTATTCGGCAAATTGGGAAGGGCAAGAAAATAACCGTCAACCTCGGGATGTTGTCGAATTAAATCACGGATACTGGTGGAAGATAAGGCGCCAATCCCTTCTAAATGCCCCACAGAACCTTGATTAGAAGAACAATCAAGACATTCCCTCAGGTTGAGTCCATCTTGTTGATAGGCATATCCTTTTTGATCGGCGACTGCCACCCACTGCATTTGCTGTTTTGGGGTTAAAATCTGGGCGGCCGCCTGTCCTAACCCGCCAAATCCGAGGATACCGACATTAATTGCTTCCGTGTGTTGCTTGCTATTCATACTTAATCTCGTAATAATAATGAAGATATCTTAAGTTTTGTAACAAATTACTAAGTATTTTGCTTAGCAATCAACCCAATTAATTCCCATTTCCTGAACTGACAAGAAAATCAAGATTCTTTTTGGCTTTTGCTTTACTTGACGCTTCAAGAAACTTAAGCCAAACTTAAAATATATCAGGGCAAATTCCTATTAAAGCATTAATAATTATCAAAAATCAATGAAATCCATTGATGTTAATCAAACTTTATCTTGCCCTAATATTGTTTTAATAACCTAAGCAACAACTCAAAAGTCTTATGAGCATGGAAACCCTGGAGTTCATTATTCACCCCGATGGGCGAGTGGAAGAGAAAGTTACCGGTATTGTGGGCAATTCTTGTACTGAGGTAACCGAAGCTATTGAAGCCCAACTTGGCGATTTGGTTTCACAAGAAGCGACCTCAGAGTATTTTGCCCAAAACACGGTTGACTCTACCACAACGACGACGCAAACTACTGCGGCTTCTTGGTAAATTTTTTTATAGAAAGGTTTGTTTTGTTAAATTTAAGTAAACTGGCACGGAGAATAGGATAAAAGTCCATGTCACACTTTAGTCAAATAAAAACCAAAATTCGCAACCTCTCCTCTTTACAAGCTGCCCTCAGCGACCTTGGCATTGACTGGAAAGAAGGTCCAGCCAATGTTCGCGGCTATCAAGGGCAAACCCATAATGCGGAAGTGGTCATTGAACAAGACAATCAATACGATGTCGGTTTCCGTTGGAATGGAAGCGAATATGAACTCGTTGCCGATTTGCAGTATTGGCAGCAACCTTGGAGTGTCAACGGCTTTCTTAATCAAGTCAGCCAACGCTATGCCTATCATACAGTCAGGAACGCGACCTCTAATGAGGGCTTTCAAGTAGCAGAAGAACAGAAAAACGAAGATGGTTCCCTTCGCCTTGTTGTTCAACGCTGGAGTGCGTAATGTCTGATTCACCCAATGCCAACCGTTCTGGTTTAGAACCCGAATTAGGCGGCATTTTACGGCATAACCCTGACCGTTCAGGTTACGAACCGGAATTAGGGGGACAATTTCGGGAGAAAGGCGTTTATGTGGATGAGTCCACTTGCATTGGCTGCAAACATTGCGCTCATACCGCACAAAATACTTTCTATATCGAACCTGAACATGGACGGGCCCGGGCAATTCGTCAAGATGGAGACCCAGAAGAGGTCATCCAAGAAGCCATTGACACTTGTCCGGTCAATTGTATCCACTGGGTTAACTATACAGAATTGAAAAAACTAGAGGCGGAACGTCAATTCCAAGTCATCCCCAGCACTGGATTTCCCGTCAGCAAAGGTGTCATTGCCGCCAAAGAAAGACGTTTGAAACAGCAGCGTCAAAAGGACAATAACCCCGCTTAACCAATTGCTAGCGATGATGGCAATGGCAGAAACGCTCTTAATGAGCGTTTCTGCCGTGATCGTTGCTGTGCCCAAGACACGGGATTTTTGTTCATACCCGATGGTTCATTACTCTGTTTTTTTCTGACTCTTGGTCTTGGTTTTACTGTTAGAAGTTTTCCTGGTAGAACGGCCTTTGCTAGTAGTACTCTTGCCGGATTTGCGGCTTGTTTGATTTTTGGTACTGCTTTTGCTGCTACTGGTTTTACCTTTACTTTTGTTTTTTTCCGCTAAAAGTTCCACTGCCCGTTCTAAAGTAATATTCTCAGGAGATTCTCTTTCCGGGAGACCGGCATTTTTGTTGCCATGATTGACGTAGGGACCATGAGGCCCTTTGTATAACTTCACTGGTTTCTCGTTGTCAGGATGATTGCCCAGTTCCTTGATTAATTCTTTTTTACGGCCGCCGCGACCTTTTTTGGGTTGGGCAAGGAGTTCTAAAGCGCGATCTAACCCAACAGTCAAAACATCATCGTCTTTTTTCAAAGAACGATAGTCTTTGCCGTCTTTTCCCTGATCATGCACTACATAAGGACCATAAGGACCAATGGCGGCCTTGACTGGGGCACCAGTTTCGGGATGTTCTCCCAAAACCCGAGGAAGCGACAGCAACTTTACTGCCATTTCCAAGGTGACATCTTCCGGTTGTGTTCCTTTAGGAATGGAACAGCGTTTCGGTTTCTTCTTGCCTTCAGTTTCTTCCCCTAATTCTACATAAGGCCCATACTTGCCTACTTTTATATAAATGGGGTCTCCCGTTTCCGGATGGGTTCCCAGTTCGTCAGGTCCTTGGGTTTTCTGTTTGATCAGAACATCCACCTGTTCCGGGTTGAGATCGGCTGGGGTTAAGTCTTGGGGAATGGAAGCCTTGACGAGACCGTCGCCATTTTCGGTTTCGATATAGGGACCAAAGTAACCCACTTTAACGGTTGCTTCGATGTTGTCTAAGTCAATGGCCTTTGCCGTATTGGGATCAATTTCATTTTCCTTTTCTTCAACTAGCGTGTTGAGGCCCTTATCTCCTAAATAGAATTCTTCTAAATAGGGAGTTGAATCCGCTTCTCCGGCAGCAATGCGGTCGAGAGTTTCTTCCATCTGGGCAGTAAAGCGGGGATCCACTAATTCGGCGAAGTATTCTTCTAATAAAGTGGTGACGGCAAAGGCAGTAAAGGTGGGAGTAAGGGCATTGCCTCGCATCTGCACGTAACCGCGATCGATAATGGTACTAATAATGCTGGCGTAAGTACTGGGTCGTCCAATCCCTTCCTTTTCCAACGTTTTAACCAGGGAAGCTTCCGTATAACGGGCAGGGGGTTGCGTTTGGTGACCAACGGCTTCTAATTGTTTACAGTTGGGATGATCTCCTTCCTTTAATTCCGGTAAGATGACTTCTTGGTTTTCTAAGGCCATTTCTGGATCATCCGATCCTTCTACATATGCCCGGAAAAAGCCTGGAAAATCAATGCGTTTGCCGGTTGAGCGAAATTCCGCATCTTCTACGGTGAGATGAACCGTAATTTGGGTTAACTGGGCGTTGGCCATCTGACTGGCGACAGTCCGTTTCCAAATGAGGTCGTAGAGGGCCAGTTCTCGACCTTGTAACCCAGTTTCTTGAGGCAAACGGAAGGTTTCTCCTGCGGGACGAATCGCTTCGTGGGCTTCTTGGGCCCCTTTACTTTGGGTGCTATATTGACGCGGTTTTGGACTCAGGTATTGTTCGCCATATTTTTCGGTGACACAACTTCTCGCGGCGCTAATGGCTTGTTGGGATAAATGCACGGAATCGGTCCGCATATAAGTAATGTAGCCATTTTCATACAGACTTTGCGCCGTCCGCATGGTATCCCGCGCCGAGATATTTAATTTGCGGTTCGCCTCTTGTTGAAGCGTAGAGGTGGTAAACGGCGGCGAGGGTTTACGAGTATTGGGACGTTCGTCAACTTGTTTAACCGTCCAGGTTTTATCGCTGAGGCGGTCTTTCAGGGCATTGGCATCAGCTTCGTTAAGTAAAACAACATCGCGCCCCTTGGCAATTTTCCCCGTTTTTGGGTCAAAGTCGCTGCCTGTAGCTAATTTTTTACCGCTAAGGCTGGTGAGTTTCGCTTCAAATTCACTGTTTTGATGGTCTAGAGTTGCTTTTAAGTCCCAATAGCTACCGCTTTTGAATGCCTGTCGTTCCCGTTCTTTTTCCACAATGAGACGTACAGCCACGGATTGAACGCGGCCTGCAGAAAGGCCCCGGGCAACTTTTTTCCAAAGCAGGGGGGAGAGCGTATAGCCATATAAGCGGTCTAAAATGCGTCGGGTTTCTTGGGCTTCCACTAAGTCCTCGTTGACATCTCGACACTCGCTTAAAGCATTTTGAATGGCTTCTTGGGTAATTTCATGGAAAACCATGCGTTTGGTAGGCACTTTCGGCTGGAGAACTTCTTTGAGATGCCAAGAAATGCTTTCTCCTTCCCTATCCTCATCCGTAGCCAGGATGAGTTCGTCAGCCTCTTTTAAGACAGATTTAAGTTCTTTAACGACTTTTTTCTTGTCGCTGGGAATAACATAAACCGGCTTAAATCCCTCTTGGACATTAACACCTAACCGGGCCCAGCTTTCTCCTTTAATATTGGCGGGTACTTCTTTCGCCGAGGAGGGTAAGTCTCTTACGTGACCCATTGAAGCTTCGACGCGATAATCATTGGGCAGATATTTACGGATGGTTCGGGCTTTAGTGGGGGATTCAACGATGACAAGGGTAGGCATTGCAGTTGAGGAAAGTGATAAGTTTCAGGGCTGAGATAGGAGGTTAATGATTAATGATGAATTTTTACTCAGGACTTCTTCTACTTTTATCAAATTAAATTTAGCATTGCACAGTAGAAAGATAAAGATTGCTCGCTTCTGTCAGGGATAAACGTGAAGCGACGCTGAGGGTTAAGGGTGAAATTTGATCGCGCTGGTAATGCTGGACCCCGGCACAGGCAATCATGGCTGCGTTGTCAGTACACAGTTTCATGGGAGGGAAATGCACCTGCAATCCTTGGGCTTCTCCCTTTTGGGTTAGTTTTTCTCGCAATGTCCGGTTGGCTGCCACGCCGCCGCCGACGACAATGGTGGGCAAATGATACTCTAAGGCACAAGCAACGGTACGGTCGCTCAACGATCGCGCAACTGTCTCCTGAAAAGAAGCTGCCAAATCATTGACGGCGAGCTTTCCTTCAGATTCCAACTCCTTGACCAGACGCGACACAGCCGTTTTTAAGCCGCTAAAACTAAACTCATAAGGGTAATAGCCGCCGCCGGGACGAGAAACTTTCCCTTTGGGGAGAGAATAGGCATGGGGATTCCCCGATTGAGCAGCGCGATCGATCGCGGGTCCCCCAGGATAGCCCAATCCCAACAAGCGAGCAGTTTTATCAAAGGCTTCTCCCACCGCATCGTCCCGCGTTCCTCCTAGCATTGTATAATCCCCGCAGCCGCGCACGGCAATCAAGCTGGTATGTCCCCCCGAAACTAATAAGCACAGAAAAGGCGGTTCTAAAGTTGGTTCACTGAGATAACTGGCATAAATATGCCCTTCCAAATGGTGAATCCCTAATAAAGGCTTGTTATGAATAATGGCCAAAGTCTTAGCTGTGGTTAATCCCACTAGCAAGGCACCCACTAACCCCGGGACAACTGTAACGGCAATACCATCAATGCTGTCCCAGTCTAATTGGGCTTGTTGCAACGCCTGTTCCAAACAAGGATTAATCGCTTCTAAATGTTGGCGAGACGCCACTTCCGGGACAACGCCACCATAAGTTTTATGAAGATCGATTTGGGAGGCAACAATATTGCTTAAAATTTGACGATTCTTAACAATTGCGACACCCGTCTCATCGCAACTGGTTTCAATAGCTAAGATGGTTGACATTGCTAGGCACAGAAATGACTTTGTGTATAGTTGGTAATATTAACTTTACGCAAAAAGAATCCAGGGTTAGGATTAATTTTTAACGTACTCTTGCTTTGTTGCGTTATCTTTTGTACAAGAAACTAAACTCAGTTGTAACAAAAGGAAATCATTTATGCCAAGACTGCTTGCTTTAATTCTGTCGGCAACGTTGCTGTTGGGCTTTGCTGGGCCTGCTCACGCTCAGGCCGAAGGAAATTCCCAACTTACTCCCTGTAGCGAATCCGCTGCGTTCCAACAACGGGCGGAAAACTTCCGTAACACAACTGCCGATCCCAATTCAGGGCAAAAACGCGCTGAGCGCTATTCTCAAGCGCTATGCGGCCCTGAAGGGCTGCCTCACTTAGTCGTTGACGGCCGCCTTTCTCGTGCCGGCGATTTTCTCATTCCCAGCATCTTATTCCTTTACATCGCTGGGTGGATTGGTTGGGTAGGTCGTGCCTATCTAATTTCCATTAGAGAAGAGAAAAAGCCTGAAGAAAAAGAGATTCTCATTGATGTCCCTCGGGCATTTAAAATTATGCTCACTGGTTTTGCTTGGCCATTGGCCGCGACCAAAGAGCTTCTTTCAGGCGAATTAACTGCGAAAGAAGGCGAAATTCCCATTTCCCCTCGCTAGTAATGTGTTGATAACAGGAGATGAATCTTATGGATGGCTTGAAAACCTTTATCTCTAGTGCACCGGTTTTAATTATGGTTCTTTTAAGCTTTACGGCAGGACTTTTAATTGAGTTTAATCGGTTTTTCCCCGATTTGCTTTTCCATCCCATGCCGTAAGTTTCGGACAATTTGATTAAACTTTAAAGACTCGCAATTGTTAGGTTTTCTGGCTTTGGCTAGTGGGCTTAACGATTGCGAGTTTTCAATATTGACTCATTTATTGATTATGTAGAATAACTATCAGTTTGAGTAAAACTACAGCGCTTGGGTTATTTTACAAGTGTCAATGTTGGATGCGGCGTTGGGCAGCTTGATGTTCCTCAAAGGTTTTACTAAAAATATGTGTGCCGTCATAACGGGCAACAAAAAAGAGATATTCCGTTTCGGGGGGATTAACAGAGGTTTTGAGAGAAGGTTTTGCTGGGCTGGCAATGGGCGTTGGCGGTAAACCTGCATTGAGGTAAGTATTGTAGGGGGATGGGGTATTGACTTGTTCTATCGTGAGAGGCTTGTTTTTACTTTGGGTAATATCTAAGCCATACTCCACTGTGGGATCCGCAGCCAAGCGCATCCCGCGTTCCAAGCGTTCTGCAAAAACAGCGGCAATGCGCGATCGTTCTCGATCAACGACGGTTTCTTTCTCCACAATGCTGGCAAGGGTAACCCATTCTTTGAGGGTGTAAGGGCTGTCTTGGTTTTGGTAAAGGGGAAGGGCAGTTTCTTCAAACTGTTTAAGCATTAGGTTGATGATGAATTCTGGAGTAGCGCGATCGCGCGGGAGTTGATAGGTCTCAGGATACAAAAACCCCTCTAAATGCGGTAAATGATCCGGCAACCAAGGAAAAGCGGCGCGATCGGTGTTGCGAGCGGCTTTGAGAAACGCCTCAGCAGAGAAGTAACCCAACTCCTCAAATCGTGCCGCTATCTGCTTTTGCGTCCATCCTTCCGGGATAGTAAAGCGCGTTTCTGTGATCTCCCCCTGACGTATTTTATTGCCAATTGTCGGCAGCGAGGAGGTTTTCCATAACTGATAGGTGCCTGCTTGTAAATTTGGCGACTGTTGTTGCAATTTGAAACGAAATAGCCAAATTCGCCATGCTAAAACTGAGCGAATTAATCCCTTTTCTTCCAGTTTTTTACCAATGGCTTGTGCTGAACTGCCAGGGGAAATTTTTACTGTAACTGCTTCTGAAATGGATGAGGAAAACTTCATGGGCGCGATCGCGCTTTTCCACCATAACCAGCTGCCTCCTCCCATCAACACTAGAAATACGGCGACGCCCAATAAGGCTGAAAATCCATTTTTTAGCGTTTTATAACAACTCAAATTCTATTACCTGAAAAATAATACATCTCAAATGGGTGAATCGACAAAACTTGCGATTCCGATTCTTCCTATAGCCATACTGCGATAAGGATTGACTGAGATAGACGACACTTGAAATCACTGAAGCCCATTAGTTGATCATTGCTTATGGAGCTAACAGCTTATTTAAATTACATTACTAAAAATTGTCCGTTATCGTTGATATAGGGGAAGACTTATTATTATCATTTAGAAATGCCATCTCAAAGTAGCGACTTATCCGCACAATCCAACCAACAACAACCGCCGTCGCAATATCATTACAGCGATAGTGCGTTGGGCTTAGTGGCCACCAAAAGTTTTCCTGCCATTGTCGGAACTGCCGATATGATGTTGAAATCGGCAGAAGTGACATTGGTAGGTTATGAAAAAATTGGCAGCGGCCACTGTACAGCGATTGTACGAGGAAAAACAGCAGATGTGCGTTTAGCAGTAGAAGAAGGAGCAAAGACGGCGGACCAATTTGGTCAATTAATCTCGAAATTAGTCATTCCTCGTCCCATGCCCAATTTAGAGGCGGTCTTCCCCATTGGCACTCGCTTAGCAGAGTTAGCCCAGCAAAACCAAGGATATAGTCGCCTCAGCAACCGCGCTATTGGTTTGCTGGAAACCAGAGGCTTCCCTGCTATGGTAGCAGGCGCTGATGCAATGTTGAAAGCGGCAGATGTCCAGTTGGCCTCTTATGAAACCATTGGTGCCGGCTTATGTACAGCAATGATTCGGGGGTCGGTTGCGGATGTTGCCATGGCTATTGAAGTGGGCATGGAAGAAGCGGAACGAGTCGGGGAATTGCATGCTGTGATGGTGATTCCTCGGTTATTAGAAGATTTGGAAAAAGCCCTTCCTGTGGCCTCCTACTGGTTAGATCAACAACCGGAACGGGAAAGCATTTCCTTACCGGAAAAACAGAAAGAAACAGAAAAACAACCCCTTTCTTTACCGGAGAAACAGAAAGAACCGGAAAAAGAACCGGTTTCCGACCAGCAACAACCAGAGGAAACGGAACAACCGGAAAAAGAACCAATTTCCGACCAGAAACAGCAGGAGGAGGAACCGGAACCGGGATTAGAACCGCAACCACCATTAGAAAAAGAACAAGAACCTGTCTCTTTAGAGAAGCAGCAGGAAGAATCCGAACGACAACCCCTATCTTTAGAGAAACAGCAGGAGAAATCCCAGGAACAAACCGAACGACAGCCCCTGTCTTTAGAGAAAAAACAGGAGGAACCGGAACAATCAGAAACAGAAACCGAAGAAGAGGAAGAACGCCCGTTGGTGCAATTGCCGGAATTAGAGAAAATCGATTATTCCCAACAGAATGAGCAGCAACAGCAAAAACGCCAACAAGCTCGACCCCCAGAAGAAGACAACTAACCAACACCGACTGCAGACCCTTGGTAAACTTTTTCCACGACGCTAGCTAAGCGGCGCATTGCGGTAGCGATTTCTTCGTTGGTGGCTGTTAAACTAATGCGGATACATTGCTGTTTATGTTGCCACTCTTGCCGTAATCCGGGGAAAAAGCTGCTACCGGGAACAACAATTACATCTTCTTTTTTCAGTTCTTGATAAAGATCCCAATCGCTAATGGGCAAGTCTTTTAGCCATAACCAAGAGAAAATCGCCCCTTCGCCGCGATGGAGAAACCAGGGAATTTCTTGGGGCATATTGGCATCCAAGGTTTCTTCTAAGACTGTGAATTTTTGTTGATAGTAAGGACGGATGACATTTTCGGCAATGTGTCCCAATTGACCGGACGCGATCGCGCGCGCGGCAATAGCTTGTCCATAACGTGGGGAATGAATGCATAAATTGGTCTGGAAGGATTCCAACACCTGAATTAATTCGGGATCCCCAATGGCAACGCCGATTCTTTCTCCGGGCAACCCAGCTTTAGACAGACTGAGACAGTGCAATAAGTTGCCGCCAAACTGGGGCGTCATTTCCGTAAAATTCAGCGCCGGATAAGGAGGGGCATAAGCAGCATCGAGAATTACTGGAACATTGTAGGGAGCTGCGAGTTCAGAAATTTTGTTTAATTCTTCTTCGGAGATGACATTGCCTGTGGGATTGCAAGGGCGAGAGAGAATCACGCAACCAGTTTGCTCATTAATCGCTAATTGGTTAAAGTCAGGACGATATTTAAACCGATGGGGGTCTTCATCAATATCAAGGGTGGGTTGATAAGCAACCAGGGCTTCTTTGAATAAACTTACCCCGCCATACCCCGTATATTCAGGACTGAGAGGCAAAACAATTTCTTTGAGATTGCCGTCGGCAGTATAGCCCCCAAAAGCATTGGCAGCGTAAAAATAGAGGGCTTGGGAACCAGGGGTAATTAAAATGTTGCGATCGGTTAAATTTAAACCATAACGGTGATTGAAATCATTGACAATGGCTTCAATAAACGGCTCATAGCCCTGGGATGATCCATAGCGGCACACCACTTCCCCGTATTCCGAACTAGCCATCAACTCGGCAGTACAATCGCGCCACAGTTGTTCCACTTCTGGAATGATAACGGGGTTGCCGGCGCTCAGGTTAATAAATTCCCGTTCCCCGGCTTGACGGAGAGTTTCAATAATATCTTTCATAATGGCACGCACACCCGTTAACTGCGACATTTGCGTACCAAAGTGGGAAAGGTGATAATCCATAATCTTATATATTCTTAAACGTGTTGCGTCTGTACGGACTATGCTAGCCCCTTGTTGCTTGATTGTTTGCTAGTTTATCCAATTTTGATACTGATTTGGCGATGCCTATCGACAATTAACCATAGAAAATCGACAATTAACGATGAGCACCTTCGCTGCCTCTTATCGACTCCTTCCCGAATTTTCTCACTTGTTTGGGAACAATCGGGCGCGATCGCGAGTCAGCAATTCGTTAAATTCAAGCGAGAAAAATCAACTATGTGTGGAATTGTTGCATATATTGGCACACAAACCGCAACCGACATCTTAATTTCAGGTTTAGAAAAACTGGAATACCGCGGTTATGACTCAGCAGGCATTGCCACCATTGCTGAAAACCAGCTAAGCTGTATCCGCGCCAAAGGGAAACTCCATAACCTACGCTCCAAAATAGAACACAGTTCCCTGGAAAGCTCTCTACAACAGGCGCAAATGGGCATTGGACACACTCGCTGGGCCACTCACGGCAAACCGGAAGAACATAACGCCCATCCCCACGCCGATATGAACAATCGCATCGCGGTGGTGCAAAATGGCATTATTGAAAATTATCGGGAACTGCGAAAACAATTACAAGAACAAGGCCATCAATTTCTTTCCGATACTGACACCGAAGTCATTCCCCATCTCATTGCCGAGTGTTTAAAAGAAACGGAAAACAGTTCTTCCCCTTTCTTAGAAGCTGTACAAAAAGCAGTTCAACAATTGCAGGGGGCTTATGCTTTAGCCGTGATTTGTGCCGACTATCCAGATGAAATAGTGATCGCGCGGGAACAAGCCCCCCTTGTCATTGGGTTTGGGCAAGGCGAATTTTTCTGTGCTTCCGATACGCCAGCTTTAATTGCTTACACCCAAGCGGTTTTACCCCTAGAAAACGGAGAAACAGCTCGGTTAACGCCCTTAGGCGTCGAGGTATATAATGAAGACCGCGATCGCGTCAAGAAAACCCCTCGCACTCTCAACTGGAACCCGATTGTTGTGGAAAAACAGGGCTTCCGCCACTTCATGCTCAAAGAAATTTACGAGCAACCAGGGGTAGTCCGCGCTTGCTTAGAAGCCTATCTCAACAAAGACTGGCATCCTGGACAAAATGCCGAAAGTTCTCCCATTCAACTCAATCTCTCTCCCACCTTTGCCGACAACTTGGAAAACATTCAAATTTTCGCCTGCGGTACCAGTTGGCATGCCAGTTTAGTCGGTAAATACCTCTTAGAACAACTGGCGGGCATTCCCACCTCGGTTCAGTATTCTTCAGAATTTCGCTATGCCCCTGCCCCCATTACCCCCAATACCCTTACTATTGGCGTGACACAATCCGGGGAAACTGCAGATACACTTGCTGCCTTAGACTTAGAACAAAAGCGCCGTGCCGAGTTGGAACCCAAGTTTCAGCCTTACCTGCTGGGGTTGACCAATCGCCCGGAAAGTACCCTGGGAGAAATGGTCCATCAAATTATTGATACCCATGCCGGCATTGAAATTGGCGTTGCCGCCACCAAAACCTTTATTGCGCAACTAATGGGCTTTTATTGTTTATCCCTAGATCTGGCCCATCGCCGCCAAACGCTGTCTGAAGAACGCATTGAACAAATTGTGGATCATTTGCGCTATCTTCCAGCCCAAATTGAACTGATTTTAGAAACCCAAGAACGCTACATTGAAGAGTTAGCCCACGACTTTGTCGAAACCCAAGATTTTATTTTTGTCGGGCGAGGCATCAATTTTCCCATTGCCTTGGAAGGGGCCTTAAAACTCAAAGAAATCAGTTATATCCATGCCGAGGGATATCCGGCAGGAGAAATGAAACATGGCCCCATTGCCCTTTTAGATAGTAAAGTGCCTGTTATTTCCATTGCCATGCCCGGTACTGTTTATGAAAAAGTACTGTCCAATGCCCAAGAAGCCAAAGCGCGGGATGCAAGGTTGATTGGCGTCACCGTCATGAATGATGAACAAGCCGGGGAAACCTTTGATAATTTGCTTCCCGTTCCCGAAGTTGAGGAATTAATTTCGCCGTTAGTGACCGTGATTCCCTTGCAATTATTGGCTTATCATATTGCGGCGCGACGGGGCCTAGATGTAGATCAGCCTCGTAATTTGGCAAAATCTGTCACAGTTGAGTGATAAATATAAGGATCGCGCCGTCAGCTTGTTCAATGATCGGAATGATTGATTGCGCGATCGCGCCAAAATAACGCACTGCCGGTTTCAATAACAATGGATTACTGTTTAGTGTTTTTCCGTTGTCGACACCGTTGAGAACAATACTTTACCTCATCCCAGCAATCCGCCCATTTTTTACGCCAAGCAAACGGACGACCGCAAACGACACAAGTTTTTGTTGGCAAATCAGATTTTTTTCGTTGACGGCCCATAATCCGCAGAACCAGTGCAGTGATTGATTGGCTAACTCTAGTCTAGGAAAACAGAGGTCATCTAATAATCAATAATCAATTATACCTCCCAAATATATTTATTATGGTGAACAAAGAGAAAACCACATATCTATTCGGATCCTCGTTACCATCGGAATAAATTAGTACGATAACAACGAGTTAACTGAAAACAGCAATGACAGACACTAACAACATTTTAGAAGCACTCCGTCCAGTGCAAGACCCAGAACTGCAAAAAAGTCTGGTCGAACTGGATATGATCCGAGATATTAATCTCAATAATGGCGCATTGAGCTTTAAGCTGGTTTTAACCACCCCTGCCTGTCCCCTCAAGGATATGATTGTGGATGATTGTAAGAAAGCGGTGCAGGATTTGCCAGGCGTGGAAAGCGTTGATGTGGAAGTTACTTCTGAAACGCCCCAGCAAAAGTCACTGCCCGATCGCGAACCAGTGCCCGGTGTGAAAAATATTTTGGCTGTCTCTAGCGGCAAAGGCGGCGTCGGAAAAAGTTCTGTTGCTATCAATTTAGCTGTTTCACTGGCTCAAAGCGGGGCAAAAGTCGGGTTGTTGGATGCAGATATTTATGGCCCCAATGCCCCCAGTATGTTGGGCTTAGCCGATGCACAAGTCCGAGTGCAGGACTCAGAAAAAGGAGAAGTGTTAGAACCGGCATTCAACCATGGCGTAAAATTAGTTTCCATGGGGTTTTTAATTGATCCGGATCAACCTGTTGTTTGGCGCGGCCCAATGTTGAATGGCGTAATTCGTCAATTTCTCTATCAAGTCAATTGGGGAGAATTAGATTATATGGTGGTGGATTTACCCCCAGGAACCGGCGATGCCCAGCTTACTCTGGCGCAAGCGGTTCCCATGTCAGGCGCTGTTATTGTCACAACCCCGCAAGATGTTTCGCTAATGGATGCCCGTCGGGGATTAAAAATGTTTGAACAGTTAGGCGTTAGCGTATTAGGGATTGTGGAAAATATGAGTTATTTTATTCCCCCAGATTTACCGGATCGCCGTTATGATTTATTTGGTTCCGGCGGCGGTGAAAAAGCAGCCAATGAATTAAATATTCCCCTGTTAGGGTGCATTCCCCTGGAAATTTCCTTACGAGAAGGGGGAGATCAGGGGATTCCCATTGTCATTTCCCATCCCAACTCCGCTTCTGCCCAATCTCTGCACGCGATCGCGCAACAGGTGGCTGCTAAAATTTCCGTTGCCGCCTTGACTTAATGGCCTGACTATGACAAATCTATCCTTTCCAAAATTAAGTTGGCACCGCTTAATTGCCCCTTGGCAAAAAATAGACTGGTTTTTACTGCTATTAGTAAGCGGAGCGGCATTTTGGGGCGGTTTGATGATTCAGAGCGTTCAGCTAACCGAAGGGGCAGATGATTGGGTACAACATTGGGTCACTGGCAGCATCGGCATTTTCGTTGTTCTATTTTTGGCCCGTTTGCGTTACGAGCATTTATTAGCTTGGTCTTGGCTGGTGTACATTGCTACAAATCTATCCCTATTGGCCGTAATTCTAGTAGGGATCACCGCCAAAGGGGCCGAACGTTGGATTTCCATTGCCGGGTTTAATGTGCAGCCGTCAGAGTTTGCCAAGTTGGGCGTTATTATTACTCTGGCCGCGCTCCTCCATTATCGCCCCGCAGAGACTTTGTCATCGGTGTTTCGCGCCTTGCTGCTGGTGGCTGTCCCTTGGGCATTAGTCTTTTTACAGCCGGATTTAGGAACTTCTTTAGTATTTATCGCGATCGCGCTGGGAATGTTGTATTGGGCCAATGCCAATTTAGGCTGGTTAATTTTATTAATTTCTCCTGGAGTCGCTGCCATTTTGTTTAATGTTTATCTCCCCGCTTGGCTGGCTTGGGCAGCATTAATGTTTGTTATTGGCTGGCGAACCCTACCGGGAAATTGGTTAGCCGGAGGCGGCGCGATTATTGTCAACTTTATTTCTGGGGAATTAGGCAACCTGCTGTGGGGATTGCTGGAAGATTACCAAAAACAGCGCCTCATTTTATTTTTAGATCCCAGTAAAGAACCCCTTGGCGGGGGCTATCACCTTATTCAATCCCGCATTGCCATTGGCGCTGGACAAATGTGGGGGCGCGGCTTGTATGAAGGAACCCAAACGCAACTGGATTTTATCCCCGAACAAAATACGGACTTTATTTTTAGTGCAATAGGAGAAGAATTAGGCTTTATTGGGGCTTTCGGTTTGGTTGTGTTGTTTTGGTTAATTTGTTTACGGCTGCTGATGATTGCCCTGAAAGCCAAGGATAATTTCGGTTCCCTACTTGCCATTGGGGTTCTCTGTATGATTGTGTTTCAAGCGCTGATCAATATGGGTATGACTATTGGCTTAGCCCCGGTAACAGGGCTGCCTCTGCCTTGGATTAGTTCTGGCCGTTCTGCTATGCTTATGAATTTTATGGCCATTGGTTTAGTGGAATCAGTCGCCAATCATCAGCAACGAACAACGTTTTTTAGTTAGTTTGAAACAGAATAGGTTTGAAATAACACAATTGCGAGAGAGAGCAAGCTACACTATCCTTAATTGCCCCTCATGCATTTTTTAAGATGCCAGAATGGGAGTGGAAACGCTTATCTGATTCATTTTAGTAGGGAATTTTAGACGTAAACAATGGCAAAAGCCAAAGAAACTACTAATCCTTCAACCGCAATATCGAGACGCTTTGCTCATAGTTATTATGGCGTGCTTGGGCTGCATCCTTCCGCTTCTCCTGTGGAAATTCGACGGGCTTATCGAGAATTGAGCAAACGTTATCATCCCGATACGACAGATTTACCCCAGGATGAGGCAAAGATAAAGTTTCAAGCCCTGAATGAAGCTTATGCGACTTTGAGCAATCCCCAACGGCGAGCACTTTATGATCATCAAATCGGTTATTCTCACTTGAATGTGATCCAACCTTCTCTCCACTTTCAAGCAAAGGAAAAAAACCGCCAAATGTTTGTTGATAGCGCTTATCTCGATAGCAGCGATCGCCCCCTCTCCTCTGGAGAAATTTTTGTATTATTGATTTTAGGGGCAACATTCTTAGTTTGCATTTTATTGGTCATTATTATTGGTTTAACCCGTGGCGAAGCGGCTTTTCGGATACCGGAAATTTCACAAACGTCAACCTTTTTCAAACCCTATTTTCATCTGTTTTTGACAAATCAACTATGACATTTCCCTCTGCTGATACTCCCTTATATAATCATCCCTTACCTGTTATTGAAGAATGGTTGCAAAGTTTAGGTTGCCAACAAGATCAAGAACAATTGCACTGTTGGTCGCTTCAAACTCCCAACTGGGAAGCACAAATTGCTTTAGAAGTAGAAGAATTAACTGTTTCTTACCGAAATACCAAAGGCGGCAATCCTGATGTTACCCGTTCTTTTCCGTATTCTTTAAGTCGTGAAGATGTAGAAGCGGCTGTGTTATCAGGCCCTTAAAATCATTGATAATATTCGATTTCAAACTGTAAAGGATGATATCTAAACAATGAGTCGCTATCAAAAAAATCAAGGAATAGCAAAAGAATTGAAAGACCAGCTTATCATTTTATTTGGCTTAACTGCTGTATTTTGGCTGGTGGAATTAATTGATATATTTATTCTGCAATCTTACTCGTTAGATCGCTTTGGGATTATCCCTCGTAATATATTAGGCTTACGGGGCATTATTTTTGCCCCTTTTTTACATGGCAATCTCCCTCATTTAATTGCCAATACCATTCCGTTTCTTTCTTTAGGTTGGCTGGTAATGTTACAAAAAACCAGCGATTTTTGGCGAGTAACGGGAGTTACCATGTTAGTGGGGGGATTGGGAATTTGGCTAATTGGTCATCCCAATTCCATTCATATTGGTGCCAGTATTTTAATTTTTGGCTACTTAGGATTTTTATTATTTCGAGGGTATTTTCAACGGAATGCCCCTTCCATTGTCGTTTCGATTATTGTTGGCATTTTTTATGGGGGATTAATTTGGGGGGTACTTCCCAGTGGCGGTGCTATTTCTTGGGAAGGCCATTTATTTGGTTTTATTGGCGGTGTGATTGCAGCCCGTTGGATTGGTAAAGCAAGATGTCCTAATTGATTCTAGTACGGTTAGAACGATTACTGTCGTTAACGCTGCGCCATCGCCTTCAGCAAGTAGCGGAATCACATCGCGCTACCATAAAAAATTGCTTATTTGTTAAGAAAGGAATGAAGCAAAAATTAGGGGAACATCCTCCCCCTTTTCATTAAGTAAGCGTAATTGACAAGCCATAAGCCTGCCATTAGAGTAAAGGAACTAATAATAAACAACAAATAGCAAATCATCAACTAATGAGTTCACATACCCTTTTGGACAATTTTCAAATCACTGCCAATTCCTCAACCCCATTTGATTCCCAAACCTTTGATCAGTATGTCATGTCCACCTATAGTCGCCTTCCCATTGCCATATCTCAGGGGAAAGGTTGCTATCTTTGGGATACCGACGGCAAGCGTTATTTAGACTTTGTTGCCGGAATTGCCGCTTGTACGCTGGGACATGCCCATCCCACACTGGTTCAAGCAATCAGTGAACAGATACAAAAGCTTCATCATGTTTCTAATTTGTACTATATTCCGGAACAAGGGGCATTAGCCCAATGGTTAGTGGAACATTCTTGTGCCGATCGCGCGTTTTTCTGCAATTCTGGTGCCGAAGCCAATGAAGCGGCGATAAAATTGGCTCGTAAATACGCCCACACGGTACTTGGGGTAGAATATCCGGTCATTCTAACGGCAGATGCCAGTTTTCATGGTCGTACACTCGCTACGATTACGGCAACCGGACAACCTAAGTACCAGAAAAACTTTGATCCCTTGCCTGGCGGATTTGGTTATGTTCCCTATAATGACATTGCTGCCATCGAACAGGCCATTGAAACCCATCAACAGGGCAATCAACAAGTAATCGCGATTTTACTCGAACCTTTGCAAGGAGAAGGCGGGGTTCATCCCGGCGATTTAGAATATTTTTTGCGTTTAAGGAACATTTGCAACGAAAAAGGCATCTTATTAATTTTAGACGAAGTTCAAGTCGGCGTCGGACGCAGCGGTAAATATTGGGGGTATGAAAACTTAGGAATTGAACCTGATATTTTTACCAGTGCCAAAGGATTAGCCGGCGGCATTCCCATGGGAGCAATGTTGTGTAAAAACTTTTGTGATGTTTTTGACTCCGGTGATCATGCTAGCACCTTTGGCGGGAATCCTTTAGTTAGTGCTGTTGCTTTAGCTGTCTTAACTGCCTTGGAACAACAAAATTTATTATCAAATGCGATTGCCCGGGGTGAACAGTTACGGAGACATCTGCGCGCGATCGCGCTGGATTTTCCAGAAACGTTTACCCAAGTACGAGGATGGGGGCTTATTAATGGCTTGCAAATTAATGCCGAAAGCGAATTAACGTCGGTTCAAGTTGTGAAAGCAGCAATGGAACAAGGGTTATTGATTGTCCCTGCTGGACCGAAAGTTTTGCGGTTTATACCGCCATTAATCGTTTCAGAAAAAGAAGTAGAAGAAGCAGCGGAAAAATTGGAAAATGCCCTAAAAGCGGTATAGGTTAGATCCTTCTACTTACTGAACGCGATTTCCAACTCCTCATCGCAATCGCTGATTAAGTTTTCAGGTAAAGATTGGCTATTTCCAGGGCAGGTTTGATGACCCCCCATGTGGCGTTAGAGATTACGCCTTCCTTAGGTTTAGGAAAAGGCGAATAACAGTAACCCGTAACGATAAGCAGAACGTTAGTTAAATGAAGAAAAATGATGGAAACTCCCCCGCTTTTGATTGCCCAAATAACCGATACTCATTTGTTAGCCTCAGCTGAGGGAAAACTATTGGGACTAGCGACGGAAGAGTCTTTAGCAACTGTTATTGAAGAGATTAAAAACGATTCTCCCCAACCAAATCGGATTTTATTAACCGGCGATCTTTCTCAAGATGAAACCCTTGATTCTTATTGGCGTCTGCATAAACATCTAAAAACGCTGAATATTCCGAGTTATTGGATTCCTGGCAATCATGACCAACCTCATTTAATGGAAAAGGTGCTCACGTTTCCTCCTGCCTATGGCGATAAAAGTTTTCAATGTGGGGGATGGCAGTTTATTTTACTTAATTCGGCAGTTCCAGGGCGCGTGTATGGCCATTTAAATTCAGAAACTCTAGATTGGCTAGATTTACAATTGCAACAAGCAGGTTCACTTCCCACCCTGATTGCGTTGCATCATCCTCCCTTTGCCGTTGATTCCTACTGGATTGATAAAAGTCGTTTGCAAAATCCCGAACAATTATTTAGAGTATTAGATCGCTATCGGCAAGTTCGTTTAGTCCTGTTTGGTCATATTCACCAAGACTTCAGGCGCGATCGCGCAGGGGTTCGTTATATGGCAAGTCCTTCTAGTTCAGTCCAATTTAAGCCCCAAAGCCAACAGTTTGCCCTTGATGAAATGCAACCGCCAGGATTTCGACTCCTTTGGCTCTATCCAGATGGTAAATTTGAAACAGATGTCAAACGCGTTGCGTTTAACTATCGTTTAGATTTGGCAGCGACTGGCTATTAAATTAACAGATCATTTCCAGTAGTCACACTAGCAAACAGGTTTTATTGTTATCTATGACGGCAACGACTTCTTCTGACCGTAAAATTGTCCGCCTCGGAACACGGAAAAGCAATTTGGCAATGGCGCAAACCTATTGGGTACGGGATAAACTGCAACAACAATTTCCCAATTATGAATTTGAGATTAAGTCCATGAGTACCCAAGGGGATAAAATCCTGGATGTTTCTTTATCAAAAATTGGTGACAAAGGATTATTTACGAAAGAATTAGAGGTGGGATTGCTTAATGAGGAAATTGATTTGGCAGTTCACTCTCTCAAGGATTTACCGACGCAATTACCGGAAGGGTTAATGTTAGGCGGCGTTACCAGTCGAGAAAATCCTGCCGATGCCCTGGTTTTAAATGAAAAATATCGAGGCTGCACCATTGATACCTTACCAAAAGGAGCGGTGATTGGCACCTCTTCTCTGCGTCGGTTAGCCCAACTGCGCTATCATTTTCCCGATTTTGAATTTAGAGATGTTCGCGGGAATCTCAATACGCGCTTGAAAAAACTGGATTCAGGGGACTATGATGCACTGGTATTAGCAGTTGCCGGGTTAGCGCGTTTAGGAATGAGCGATCGCGTTTCCCAAGCGATTCCGGGAGAATTTTCCTTGCATGCTGTAGGACAAGGAGCGTTGGGGCTAGAATGCCGCCAAGGGGATACCGCGACTCTGGATGTCATTCATACCATTGAAGATTTTGAAACGCGCGATCGCACCTTAGCAGAACGGGCATTTTTACGAGAGTTGGAAGGAGGTTGCCAAGTTCCCATTGGGGTCAATAGTAAAATAGAAGGAGCAGAGTTGACTTTGACCGGCATGGTTGCCAGTTTAGACGGTCAACAGTTGCTAAAAGACACAATCAATGGCGATCGTGGCAATTACGAACAAATTGGCTATGACTTGGCCCAAATGCTTAGACAAAAAGGCGCACAGGCAATTTTAGACGAAATTTTTGCTCAAATTGAACGTTGATGGCCAATAAGGACTAACCGATAACAAATAACCACCTAACCAATTACCAGTCAGGAAAAATTCAGAGAAGGAGAAACGAAACTCATGGGGCGAGTTGTCGGGATAGATTTAGGAACTACCAACTCAGTTGTCTCAGTAACCGAGGGCGGGAAACCAGTAGTCATCGCCAATGCAGAAGGAACAAGAACAACCCCCTCTGTTGTTAGTTTTAATAAAGACGGAGAACTCTTAGTTGGTCAAATGGCACGGCGACAGGCCGTTCTCAATCCTCAAAATACGTTTTTTGGGGTAAAACGCTTTATTGGACGCAAATATACAGAATTAAGCGCCCCGAGTAAACGAGTTCCTTACACCATTCGTCGCGATGATACCGGAAATATTAAACTGCGCTGCCCCCGTTTGAAAAAAGAATTTGCCCCCGAAGAAATCTCGGCACGGATTTTACAGAAATTGGTTCAAGATGCCAGCCGTTATTTGGGAGAACCGGTAACCCAAGCAGTGATTACTGTTCCAGCGTATTTTAATGATTCGCAGCGGCAAGCCACCAGAGATGCGGGGCGCATTGCTGGATTAGACGTTTTACGGATTCTCAACGAACCCACGGCAGCCTCCTTAGCCTATGGACTGGACCAACAAGAGAATAGTTCCGTATTAGTGTTTGACTTGGGAGGAGGAACCTTTGATGTTTCCATTTTAGAAGTCGGTGACGGGGTTTTTGAAGTAAAAGCCACTAGCGGCGATACCCAGTTGGGAGGAAACGATTTTGATGAAAAAATTGTCAATTGGCTGGCCGAGCAGTTTTTAGAAGCTGAAGGAATTGATCTTAGGCGCGATCGCCAAGCCCTGCAACGGCTCTCGGAAGCAGCAGAAAAAGCCAAAATTGAATTGTCTGGGGTGGGAACCACTGAAATTAATTTACCCTTTATTACCGCCAGTGACAGTGGTCCAAAACATATTGAAACTCAACTAACGCGATCGCAGTTTGAAGGACTGTGCAGCGATTTAATGCAACGGTTGCGCCGTCCTCTCAAACGGGCCTTTAAAGATGCTGAATTGCGTCCTTCCGATATTGATGAAGTGGTATTAGTTGGTGGATCAACTCGCATCCCCATGGTGCAAGACATGGTGCGGGATTTAATTGGCTTAGAGCCCAATCAAAACGTCAATCCCGATGAAGTAGTTGCAGTGGGAGCCGCGATCCAAGGTGGAATTTTAGCAGGGGAAGTGAAAGATGTTCTTTTGTTAGATGTCACTCCCCTTTCCTTTGGCATTGAAACCATCGGCGGGGTTATGAAAAAATTAATCCCCCGCAATACAACGATTCCAGTGCGCCGTTCCGACATTTTTTCCACTAGCGAAAATAACCAGACGATGGTCGAAGTTCATGTCTTGCAAGGGGAACGAGAAATGGCAGAAGAAAATAAATCCCTTGGGCGGTTTAAATTAACCGGAATTCCCCCTGCCCCGCGAGGCGTTCCCCAAATTTTAGTATCCTTGGATTTAGATGCCAATGGTATTTTGAATGTGACAGCCCTAGATAAAACTACAGGACGAGAACAAAGCGTCACGATTCAGGGAGCTTCTACACTCTCTGAAAATGAAGTAAATCGCATGCTGAAAGAAGCGGAAGAATATAGTCGGGTTGATCAAGAACGAAAAGAAAGAGTTGAAAAGCGCAATCGAGCAGAAGCTCTTGCCGATAGTGCTCAACGGCGCTTAAAAGAAATTGCCCTTGATTTTGGGACGCAATTTGCCAGCTACTATCGTCGTCGCATTGAAGCTTTAATTGAAGAGTTACGGGAAAGTTTAGAACGAGATGATGAACGCGGCATTGATCGCGCCCAAGCAGATTTACAAGATGCTCTCTACGAATTAAACCGAAAAGTTCGTTTACAATATGAAGACGAAGACGATGATTTATTCGGCTCCATTAAACGGACCTTTTTAGGAGATGAGGAAGAAGAACGAATTCCTCCTTATCGAGGAGAATCTTTTAATTCTCGTCCACGGAGGCGTTCTCGCTACGAACCGGATTATGATGATTATGAACCTCGCCCACCTCGTCGTTCCTCTCGTCGTCGTCCTTACGAATATGAAAACGATTGGGATGAAGAAGACGATGATTGGTTTTAACCGCAGAATCGCTAACTATCAACAGGGAGTCAGCAATTAGCTTGTCTCAAGTATGAACAATATTCCCAATTATTATGAAATTCTCAATGTTTCCCCTGAGGCAACAGTGGAAGATATTAAGCGAGCTTACCGTCGGTTAGCTCGACAATACCATCCTGATATGAATCCGGGAGATAAAACAGCGGAGGAGAGGTTTAAGAACCTGGTGGAAGCCTACGATGTGCTTTGTGATCCCCAAAAGCGTGAAAAATACGATGAATTAACCGAGTCGCGGAATCACAAAAATCGCCGTCGGACAAAAAACACCAAACCCAAGAATCGCCGTAGCGGTGCAGTCACTGATTCTCGTCAGTATGGGGGAGGTTTTAATAGTTTTTTTGAACAAAAATTTGGTAAACAAACTCCACGCCAACAAAACCGAAATCGCACGACTACCTCGCGTCGAGTTCCCCGAGAAGAAGGAAACGCTTATCGTCCCGGAACCAAAAAAACTGCTTACAAAGCAGGAAATCAAGAAACTTCCTCACAAAAAGAACGTCCCCGTGATGTAGAAGCAAGATTAAAACTTCCTTTAGAAAAGGCTTATCGAGGTGGAAAAGAACGCATTCGCTTAGAAGATGGGCGCTCTCTAGAAATTGATATGCCCTCGGGAATGATCGATGGTCAACAAATGCGTTTACGGGGACAAGGCATTGCCGGGGGAGATTTATATTTAACGATTACCATTGCATCCCATTGCTTTTTTCAACTACAAGGCAAGGATGTTTTTTGTCGAGTTCCAATTACGCCCAGTGAAGCTGTTTTTGGAAGCAAAATTCAAATCCCAACCCTAGACGGATTTGTAGAGATGTCGGTTCCGGCAGGTGTTAAATCTTGCCAACGATTACGATTGGCCAATAAAGGATATCCGGTAGAAGGAGAACGAGGCGATCAACTAGTAGAGATTCAGATTGTGGTTCCAAAAGAGCCTACCCCAAAACAAAAAGAACTTTATCAAAAACTTCAAGAGTTGGAAACGGAAAATCCACGGGACTCACTCCTAAAATCATCATAATCATAAAGAAATACGGATCAAAACCAATCCCCCCAGGGAGAACCTAGGGGGAAGAGGGAACCTGGCACCGAGCTATTTTCCCAGACAGTTGCCCGTCTAGTATCTTCGCCGCAACAGCGTTTCACTGCCGAGTTCGGGATGGGTCGGAGTGGT
>PXPI01000090.1 GCA_003021905.1 Cyanobacteria bacterium SW_9_44_58
GTGAAGCTCTGATTCACCTTGCTATGACTCGTCTCATGCTGAAACGGTTAGCTTGCTCTTGAGCTAAGCTTAATGTTTATTTTAGGAACAGTCTCTAATTGGTTCCATCTATGAATCGCCGTGGCGAGATATTAAAACGAAACGTTTTCCCTTATTTCAGCCGCAAAGTCATTTTACCGATGACACCGTTTTAACGGTTGCCATTGCCGATGCCCTTTTAAACCGCAAACCTTACACCGAACCCCTCAAAGAATACTATCATCTTTATCCGAACGCTGGATTTGGGGGAAATTTTCGAAAGTGGGCGGCTTCTAGCAATCGGGAACCTTATTACAGTTTTGGCAATGGGGCGGCAATGCGAGTGAGTGCTGTTGCCTATGCTTTTCCCGACATCGAAGCCGTCAAAACAGAAGCGCTCAATAGCGCTGCGGTTACCCATAATCACCCCGAAGGCATTAAAGGGGCACAAGCCACAGCTACCGCCATTTTCTTAGCGCGATCGCGTTATAATCAACAGCAAATTCGGGACTATATTCAACAGGAATTTGACTACGATTTAGATACGACGATTGCGACGTTGCAAAAAACGTATGCCTTTGATGTTTCCTGTCAAGGGTCCGTTCCCCAAGCGATTATTTGTTTTTTAGAATCAACCTCTTTTGAAGATGCGATTCGCAATGCCATTTCCATTGGCGGAGATAGCGATACCATTGCTTGTATTGCCGCCTCAATTGCGGAAGCTTTTTATCAAGGCGTTCCTGATGAAATTTTAGAAGAAGTTTACCCACGATTGGATGATCATTTAAAAGGCATTATTCAGCAATTTCAATCCCATTTTATTTAAAAGAGAAAATGGATGAAAAAATCCCCCTCATCTTTTAAGCAATGAAGGGGGCAGGATTTCTAATGAGCGTTTATTCATTCCTCATCTAACGGATAAAATAACTTGGTTTCATCCGAGTACTGCCAGGAAATATTTTCCGGGTCGCGGTTACGTGTCCAATCAGCAAAATCGGGATCTAATTTTCGTTTCCCAACTGTACTGGAGTGCACTTGCAGGCGACGGGCAAGTTCCGCTTGAATTAAAGCAAGGTTGGTTTGCTCCTCAGTTTCGGTGGTCTTAAGATGATGGGAAGCCTCATCTCGGACAGGCGTAGCTGTAGCAATATTATGATTGAGATGCGAAGAAGACTCGTCGAAATTCCTTGCATCTAATTCGCTTGCCGATTGCGAGGATTGATCCGCGATCGCGCTATTGATTGTATCATTTTCCTCCTCAGTTTCTAGGGTTTCTAGCGGTTCCGGCTCTTCAAAAAAGTTTTCTACCGCACTGGCAGTGAGGAAATAGTAAACTTTTCCTTGATTGGGAATTTCTCTACTTTTGGCACTAAATTCTGTTGCTTTGTATTCTAAAAATTTGTTGGCCTTGTTGCCTTCAATATTCGCTTTCATGGCTAAATCAACTGGGGTAATGCATCCTTTGTTTTCTCGAATCAGTTGATTGAAAGCCGGATTGACTTTGCCAACAAATCGTTGCCATTGCCATTGTTGCCAAATTTGCCAGACGATGATGATAAGCAGCAATGCCAGTAAAATTGGCCAAGCGGTGGCAACAACAACAGCAATCAGGGCAATGGGAATAATGAGAACCAAAAAGCCAGTTGCACCACTGTCAATTACTTTTCCAGTCATGGGTTTATCGGTTGAGTTGTCGGCAATTGCAGAAACGATGGTTTGGTATAATCAGTCAGTCTTTTTGATACCAACAGTCATTTCTATTCACTCTTTCTACCATTGTCCACTAATTTCACCAGTTTGGTTGTATCGATTTAAATCAGTTGCGCAATTGTATTTAATTACAAAGAAAAATAGTTTATGATTAAATCTCTAACTAACTTTGATCAACAATGTTGCCAAAAGATCAAGCTTGTTGCTACCGATTTTGATGGCACCGTAACGGAAAATGGGCAACTTACAGCCCAGGCAATTGAAGCAATATCACAATTGCATATGGCTGGCATTCAAGTTATTATCGTGACAGGTCGTTCCGCAGGTTGGGTAAATGCCCTGCGACAATACTTACCCATTGCTGGCGCGATCGCGGAAAATGGGGGGGTATATTATTCGGATCCCGATACGTTTCCACACTTTCTTGTTTCCCTTCCCCCCCTTGCTGAACATCGCAAGCAACTGGCAAACCTCTTCCAACAACTTTGTTCTTGCTTTCCTCACCTGCAAGAATCCCCCGACAATTCCTTTCGTTTTACCGATTGGACATTCGATGTTGCCGGATTGTCGTTTGAGGCGTTAACCGAACTTGCCCAGCAATGTCAGCAACAAGGATATAGTTTCACCTACAGTAGCGTGCAATGTCATATTAAACCGCAAGCCCAAGACAAAGCCCAAGGGTTGCAAATGGTTCTCAAGCAATATTTCCCTGACCTTAGTGCCGAACAAATGTTAACGGTTGGGGATAGCCCCAATGATGAATCATTATTCAATCCTGAACTGTTTCCCCTCTCTGTTGGGGTTGCCAACATTCAACACTATTGGCAAAAAATAAGCCATCCCCCGCAGTATGTAACCCAAACAGGGGAAGGACAAGGATTTTCCGAATTAGCCCAGCATTTAATAGCGAATCAAACTTGCCGGTAAAAACACCGTTAACTCTTCTCCCAGTTGAGGTCGTTGACGAACCGTTAATTTACCGCCGATGGCTTCAAACAGATTTTTCGTCACGCTGAGATTCAGGCTAAGATTTCCTGTTTCCGGCTGCAATGTCAACAATTGACCAATGGATTTGCCTCGATTGCCGTAAGAAGACACTGGGTTAACGGTGTTGGCAGAAGAACTTTGAGACAACAATTGCAATTTGATTTGGTGTCCGGCACTTTTCACCTGGACTTTAATTTTGCTTCCTGTGGGCAAGCCAGAGGTAAAGTTTTCCATTAATCCGGTTAACACCTGAGTTAGTAATTCCGGATTAGTAATTACGGTTGGCAATTGTTCAGGAACAATGACATCCAACTCGACATTGCGGCGTTTTGCCTGTTTTTTCCAGTAAGGGATATTTTGGGCAAATAACTCTTGCAGGGGGATGGGGCTAACGTTTACTTCTTGCTTAGACTCATTTTTCCCTTCCAGTTCCATTGCCTGGAAAATCAGTTCCATGCGGTTGATTTGTTCGGTACATTCTTGATCGATAGCCCGCAACCGTTTCAAGACATCCTTGCCTAAATCTTTTCGTTTTAGGAGTAAACGCGTCAACATCCGAATCGTTGTCAGCGGTGTTCTGACTTCATGAGTCAGGGCTTGCAACAATTCCACATCTGTAGAAGTAGAACCGGTGGTGGCGGTTGCGGGAATTTCCTCATGGGTTTCCCGGTTTGCAGGCAAATGATTGAGCAATTCACGGGTAAAATCGCTCACAAGCCGATAATCGGGAGAACAAAGCGGAAATTGTTCTCGCTGTTGTTGAATGGACGAGAGTTGTTCCGGGGCATTGGCTTGTAAGCGCGATCGCAGCGTTAGCCACGCTTTTTCAGTAACTTCGGGGTCAAAGGAAAAGTCAAAGCAAGACTCCCCTTGTTCGTTTAGGGTTAACACCAGCAACAGAGAAAATTTCGGGGTAAAGATTAAGCAAAATTGCTCGTTTTGCAACGGATCATGAGCTGATAACAGAACTTCTCGCATGGGAGAAGAGGGTTCAGCAATAGAATATTTCCCTGTTGCCGGCGCTAAGGTGAGAAGCCGAGACGAATTCTGTCCCTGTAGGCATAATTCGGGAATAAAGACGATAGAGGTGAAATGTTGATTCGATTGTACGGTTTTCATTACGGGTGCCGGACTGGAAAAAATAAGCCCCTGCGTTTCCAGCAAGGATGGCAGCGCCGCGATCGCGCCGTACCACTCTCGCCATCCTTTTACATTATCTGCTTTCGCTTGAGATAACGATTGCTCGGTTTGGATAATTTGGCTTAACACCGGCAATTGCTGAAGTTTCACCACTTGCTCTCTTTACGCTTCCTTCTGGCTGCTAGAAGCAATATTACCGATAATCTCTTTGATAACTCTAGCCGTAGAACCGAACGAATCAGTCGCAATTTCCACTCCTAGGATTCATTTTTTTCTTTAGTTCAATTTGTTAAAATTGGCATCTTTCTCTAGAAAGATTAAATTATTAAGTTTTATTACGATTTTGCGTTTTTTCGTTTCCCCCTGGACAGAAATGCCAATAAACGATTCAATATAAGGGGTTGCTAATGTAGCAATTTTATTAAAAAACACTTGTATATTGGGGGGGGTGTTGTTAATTATCAACATTCTCTGACCGAGCTATTTTTTAGAATGAGCTGAATTCCCATAATGAAAGTGTTTTCACTTTCCTTGCGCAGTTGGCTCATGAAACCAACCGCAATTTCGGCAAGGGAGTGTGAAATGAAGGTGCAACATGCAACTCCATGGAAAACGAGTTAAGCAGTAAGTAGAGAGAGTAAAGAGAAATAAGCTATGGCTATTCAACAACAACAAGTCCAAGACTACGGCGACAATCCCATTGAAGTCCGCGATAGCGACCACTATCAAAACGAATACGTAGAAGGGTTTGTCGAAAAATGGGATGAACTGATTAATTGGCACGGACGTTCTAACAGTGAAGGCAATTTCTTTATCGAAACCCTCAAAGAACATGGCGCAGAGCGTGTTCTCGATGCCGCTACGGGCACCGGGTTCCACTCCATTCGCCTCATTGAAGCGGGATTCAACGTTGCTAGCGTGGATGGCAGCGTAGAAATGCTGGTTAAAGCATTTGAAAACGCAACTCGCAAAGACCAAATTTTAAGCACCGTTCATGCAGACTGGCGTTGGCTGACTCGGAATATCCACGAACGGTTCGATGCTGTTATTTGTCTTGGAAACTCGTTTACTCACCTGTTTTCAGAACAAGATCGCCGCAAAACCCTCGCTGAATTCTATTCCGTCTTAAAACATGACGGAATTTTAATTTTAGACCAACGCAACTATGACTTAATCTTGGATGAAGGGTTCAAAAGCAAGCATACCTACTACTACTGTGGCGAAAATGTGAGCGCGGAACCCGAATATGTAGACGATGGCTTAGCCCGTTTCCGCTACCAATTCTCGGACAACTCGACATACCATCTCAACATGTTCCCCTTGCGCAAAGATTATGTGCGTCGTCTTCTCCATGAAGTTGGGTTCCAAGATGTAACCACCTATGGCGACTTCAAAGAAACCTATCATCAACATGATCCCGACTTCTTTATTCACATTGCTAAAAAAGCGTTTAAAGAGGATGACGCTTAAATTCTGTGCTCAAATTGACAATTGAGCAGGAATTGCCATTGCAGATCTTTAGAGGCTAATTTATATGACCAAAGCAGACCAAGTCGCCCAACAGGCGCAAGACTACTACGATAGCAATAGTGCTGACGGCTTTTATTTTCGGATTTGGGGAGGAGAAGACCTCCACATCGGGATTTATAATACACCTGATGAACCCATTTATGATGCCAGTGTGCGTACCGTTGCTCGCATTTGCGACAAAATCAGCCACTGGCCGCCAGGAACCAAGGTACTTGACCTGGGAGCAGGTTATGGTGGCTCCGCTCGTTACATGGCAAAGCATCACGGTTTTATCGTTGATTGCTTGAATATTAGTTTGGTACAAAACGAGCGCAATCGCCAGAAAAACCAACAACAGGGGTTAGCAGATAAAATTCGCGTCTTTGACGGGACGTTTGAAGATTTACCCTTTGAAAACAACACTTACGATGTCATGTGGTCGCAAGATTCCATTCTCCATAGCGGCAACCGTCGTAAAGTATTTGAAGAAGTGGATCGCACCCTCAAATCAGGTGGAGACTTTGTTTTTACCGATCCCATGCAAACCGATGATTGTCCCGAAGGCGTGTTAGAGCCGGTTTTAGAGCGCATTCACCTGGATAGCTTAGGCTCAGTGAGTTACTATCGCCAACTTGCGGAAGAATTCGGTTGGGAATTTGTAGAATTTGATGAGCAAACTCATCAATTAGTGAACCACTATAGCCGCGTTCTACAGGAATTAGAGGCTCATTACGACCAATTGCAGCCGGAATGTTCTCAAGAATATTTAGATCGCATGAAAGTGGGCTTAAACCACTGGATTAATGCCGGTAAGAGCGGTTATATGGATTGGGGGATTCTCAAGTTCCATAAACCCTAGTTAATTCCGGTTTGAATTCTCTGTTCATTCTCCTTCCTTGTTTGGAAGGGGAATTACGTGTATAAGCTTTGATTTAGCAGTGAGAGCATCAAAAAATTAAACATTCGGGAACATTGGAGGATGGGGATCATTCCAGTTACACTAAGAAGTAGAAAGAGAGTTGGCGAGGTAGTTGCAGTTTGGTGTTTTTAATACCAAATTGAGGAAAGTCCGGGCTTCCAAAGACCAGACTGCTGGGTAACGCCCAGTGCGGGCAACCGTGAGGAAAGTGCCACAGAAACATACCGCCAAAGATTGAGCCATATCTTTGGTAAGGGTGCAAAGGTGCGGTAAGAGCGCACCAGCAGCATCGAGAGGTGCTGGCTCGGTAAACCCCAGTCGGAAGCAAGGTCAAAGGAAACTATGGTTGGTCTTTTACCGGTTTCCGTTGAATAAGTACCGCCTGAGGCTTCTGGCAACAGGAGTCCCAGATAGATAGCTACCCTCAAGATGCTATCTTGAGAACAGAACCCGGCTTACGTCCAACTCTCTTTCTATTATTTTTTTCTCCTTTGGGGAAATTGGCTGGAAAAAACGGTAATTATAAGTGTGATCAATAATGAGGGCAAATAGCTCTTCCGGATTAGCGATAGAAACCCGATCGCGCTCTGGAAATCGACAGAGAGGATCCCGTCGCAGTCGAGATTTAAGGAAATTGGTGGAACGGTTAGGATTAACCGATACCACAAGCATTGATTGGAAGTTGTTAGATTTAGCCCTAACCCATCCCAGTGCTTCTAGCGTTGCCAATTATCAACAGCTAGAATTTGTCGGGGATGCCGTGGTGCGTTTAGCCGCTTCCGAGTTACTATTGGAGACATATCCCGAGGCGCCGGTGGGGGATTTTGCCGCCATTCGTTCCATCTTAGTCAGCGATCGCGTCTTAGCGGAATTTGCTGAAAGCTATGGAATGGATCAATTTTTATTAATGGCAGGGAGTGCCGCCAAAAATAAAGCGGGAGCGCGATCGCGCTTAGCAGATACCTTTGAAGCGGTATTAGGTGCCCTTTATCTAAGCACCAACGGCATGAGTTTAATTCGTCCTTGGCTTGATCCGATTCTCCAAGAAAAAGCGGATCAAATTCGGCAAGATCCTGCCCGTCAAAATTATAAGGATGCGCTTCAAGAGTGGACACAGGCTCATTATAAGGTGTTGCCCCACTATCAAGTGGAGGAAACCGGGCAGGGATATGATGATCCCGAACGGTTTACAGCTTATGTTTGGCTGAAAGACCGTTATTTGAGTCAGGGCAAAGGACGGTCGAAAAAAGCGGCCCAACAAGCTGCTGCCCAGTCTGCTTATCAAAAATTAACCCAGTTATGAATCGTCCTCATATTACCGTTGTTTTAGCTGTTAGCGCTGATGGCAAAATTGCGGATACAGCGCGATCCGCTCCCGGGTTTTCTTCGAAAATTGATCGAGCTCATTTAGAACGACAAGTGGCAGCGGCAGATGCCGTTTTGTTTGGTGCCGCAACCTTACGCGCCCATGGCAGTGCCATGTCGCTGAAGAATTCGGAATTAATTGCCCTGCGCCGTCAAAAACAAAAACCCGATCAACCGATTCAAATTGTCGGCACGCGATCCGGTACCATTCCCTCAGATATCCGCTTTTTTGAACAAAAGATTCCCCGTTGGCTTCTGACAACTTCAAAAGGGGCTGCCCTTTGGCAAACCAATGCCTCGGAAGCGTTTGCCGAAATCATTGCTCCAGAGACACCGGAAGGGGAAATTGATTGGCCGCAAGCCCTTAGGATATTAAACGGCAAAGGGGTAGAAGACCTAGCCCTGTTAGGGGGAGGGGAACTAATTGCAACCCTTTTTGAACAACATTTTATAGATGAATTGTGGTTAACGATTTGCCCGGTTTTATTAGGAGGAAAAGATGCGCCAACCCCGATTGAAGGAATCGGATTGGGAGGAGAACAACTTCAGAAATTAAAACTGTTATCAGTAGAAACGATTGATCAAGAAGTGTTTTTGCATTATGAAGTGAGGCAAGAATGATTAATTAACGTGATTATTCATTTTCATATTGCTGGGCATAGGTTTGTAAAAGATTGCTAATTTGGTTGACTACTCCATTGCTCGTATTTGTTGCCAAAGCCTGCCGATCAGCTAAGTCTCTATCACTGGCCATATGATGATTAATTGCATCTCGCACTTGCTGATCAATTAATCCTTGCAGTTCATTTTTAGCCCGTTGTTTTTGATAATTCGCCCCTTCTTCTGTCGTCGCATACAGGGGAGGCAACCGGTTTAAGGCATAAGCGGCAATATCTCCAACATCAAACGGTTGATTGCTGGTCATTTCAACTTCAGCAACTAAAGTTAGGGTTTTACTTAACACTAATTCTTCCATAACATTAATAAATTGTTTCCGATGACTCGCAACAATGTCTCCATTAATTAACGCTGACATGAGGTCATCTAAAGCATTATATTCTTCAGAAGAAAGTTCAGTTTCTGTTTCACAGATGCGACTAATTTCTGCCTCCATAACAGGGGTTAAATACCCCTCTTTGAGGGCTTGATTCACAATGTTTTGAATTGTCATTTATTGAATTCCATCAAAACGCCACGGAACAGGATTAACGGCTTTACCGTTGACATATAATCCCCAATGCAAATGAGGACCAGTGGAAGCGCCTGTTGATCCTACGGTACCAATTTTTTGTCCTACTTTCACCATTTCTCCTTCTTTGACATTAATGGTATTTAAATGTAAAAAAATGCTTAGAACTCCTTGACCATGGTTGATGCCAATGGTACTGCCATGAACATGAAATCCTTCACTTTCTTTGCCCACTAAGGCAACTTTCCCATCGGCAGGGGCAACGACAGGCGAACCGGTACCGGTAGCATAATCAACGCCTTTGTGATAATAGTTTTCAGCAAAATCCCCATTGTAGTAGCGTCGTACCCCAAATACAGTGGAAACTGACCCTTGATTAGGGCGTACAAATGTTCCATTCCAGTATTTTTTGGATGTGACTAATTTCTTGAATTTTGCCACCTGATCCAGTTCTAATTGAGTCGCATCGAGACTATCACCTGATAACTGAATTCGTTGAGTGGGAAAATCGCGATCGCGCAACCAAACCACAAAATTTCGTACGCTATCGTCCCCGCGAATGGTTAAGGGAATTTTTCCAGAATCATCTAAAGGAGTCGTCGGAATTAACGCCCGATATTGATTATTTCCCACTGCAAATACCGGATAGCTTTCCTTTCCCCAACTCACTTCCGGTTTTTTCCCATTAGAATCCGTTTCCATTGTCACTGATACTGTATCCCCTTGTTGGGGACTCTCGGGCTTAATTTTCACTTCCAATGCTTGTGCGGGAAAACTTAACGTCAACAATCCCGCTAGCACTCCCCAACCCTTAATTGGCAATCCCTTCATTATCCCTATTTTCTCCTTATTTTTTCCTTCATCCTGAGCAATTATTGCCTCAATCCGGCAGCAATGTTCCTCTTATGCCGCCGTTGGAATACATTGGCAAAGTTTTAGTGCAGCAATGATCGTTGCTACCGCTCTATAAAACTTACTCAAACTTAATCATTCGACGTTTATTTCCTGGTTCGGATCTTTGGAGACCTTTCCATCACCAGGCTTGCACGGCTGAG
>PXPI01000091.1 GCA_003021905.1 Cyanobacteria bacterium SW_9_44_58
CCGAAAATCAATTGAATAAGGTTGCATGGACACGCTTATTTTAATCTACTGTCTTTCCTTCTCAGTGTACCTTATTGGTCTGAGAATTGCTATATTTGAATTAACTAATTTCTCCCAAGAGGAGAAACCGACGATCGCGTCGGGGCTATCCTCGCTGTTAAAATTTGTTTCCATTCAACTAATTTCTCCCAAGAGGAGAAACGGGAATCTCAGCCATAATCTCAATTTCCAATACAGTTTCCATTCAACTAATTTCTCCCAAGAGGAGAAACGAACAACTTCTTCACCTCCATTGTCCTTGAAGAATTGGTTTCCATTCAACTAATTTCTCCCAAGAGGAGAAACCCCTCTAATTTTAGCCCGCAGTATCAGCCAATCTCAACCCCAAATTCCGAGGGGGTCTTTGAAGGCATTTATTTGCAAACACAGAATAAAGCATAAAATTGCTAAAATCCCCTCAAAGTGGAACACCGAGCGGGTCTACGAAGGTATGGTCGTTTTAGCGATTTGCCGACCCGATGTAGCAAAGCTACTTGCCTTCGGCAATCGCGCAAATTGAAACTGATTATCATCATCACTATTAAATAATCTTCGAATCTGGCGGTTGAGTAAGGGGAACGCCACCCCAAATTTCAACTTGGGATAAGGTATGTCCCGATAACGGATAAAACCGCACACTATCTTCCTCCAATTTGACGAATTTTTCCAGATGTCGTTTGAGTTGCTGATATTTCGGTTGCGTTAAAACACATTCAAATACCGATAATTGAACCCGTTGACCGTATCCTTCCAAGACATCGGCAATTTTTTTGCGCCGTTTATCACAGGGAATGTCGTAAGTAACAATGTACAGTTGCATTCCCTATTGCATCAAATAAGGCTCATAAGACTCAACGGGATGATAAACAAACTGCTTATATTTCCGAATTTGAGCAGTTAAGATATCCCAACGGGGTTGTTTTTGATTGCCCACTTTTTCTTCCATCCGCTGCAGCCAAAATTTCAGGAACTTTTTGCGCCCTTCCTCATTTAAGAAACATCCCTCATCTTGATAATAAAAATCTTGATCAACCTTCATCACGCGACCATAACAGTAGCCCATGCGCGAGAGAAACGCGATGGGGATCTTGTTCTGGAGACAGGTTTGAATGGCTTGGGTAGTAATTTGAGAGCGGCCGAAGATTAACACCTGTTCCAAAAGGGGAATGCGGACTTCCCCTAAAACATTGCCTCCTCGCTTAATCAACAATTTTTGCTGGTCGCGGCAAACATAACAGCCCTGTTGCACCACATAAAGGGTTTGCATGAATTAACGCCGGTCTTTTTCAATATTGGAAGCATCGGGATTGTCGTCGTCTAGGGGGTTCATATCCCGGACTTTTTGCCGGAAGTCACTGGACCCCTGTAAATAACGCACCACGCGATCGCAGGCTGTAGCATTAAAGAAACTGGCAGTGGCAATCATTAAGGTATTGGTAATCACACCCGCCAATCCCATGGGGGCAATCAGCAAAATAATCAAGGTAATCGCCCCATTAAACATGGCAACAGCTAAGTTACGCACCAGGGCAATCCGAGGAGATAGAAACATGGTTCAGCACCAATCGCGACTACAACCTCAAAAATAGGGGAAATATTTGACATTGCCTTTCTATCTCATGCCACCAACCAAATTAATGGTTACCGCGCAGTTATTTTCTCAAAACGACACTTATCCCAATCACAATTTCCCAGTTCGCGTCAGGTGATCCCACAGGCGGAAAATCTCAATGAATAATAAAAATCCAGTCGGAAATTGAATCCTAACGACACTACTCATGACAGAACAACCCCCACTTAGCCAACAGCAAAAACTTAGTCAAAAGCGGATTTGGATTGCTTCCTTACTCGGATTTTTCATCCCCATTATCCCTTATTTGTACACGCAACGGTGGAAGCCATTATTATCCTTAGCCGGCGGCCTCTTCGCCCTCGGGTTTATGATGGAGATGGTATCTCCCAGTAAGAATTTTGAAAAATCACTCGAACGCGGCTCCAATATAAGCCCTTTCGTATCATTGGTGGCCATTGCCGATAATTGGATCGCGATCGCGCGCGCTCGTAAACAGAAACAACTGGCATTGGGAGAAGACGAATCCACCACTAAAAAATAAATTAACAAGCGCGATGTGCAAAATTCCCTTGATACTGAGCGCGATCGCGCTCTTAACATTTGCTCTCTAGACAACAGGTAAGGCTAGAATTTAAGTTAAATCCTTGACCCAATGCAGAAAAAGCAAACCTCGCTTATGTCAAATTTTTTGGTCATTGATACCGAAGGCAAAGACGAAATCGCAGAAATTGCCATTCTCGACAGTCAGGGAGAACTGATTTACGAAGCCTATAATGCCGAGCATCCCAGTAAACAAGACATTAAAATCAAACGCAAACCCCTGGAGACGATTTTAAGCGATTTCATTGAACTTGCCCGGAACAAACGTCTTGTTTTTCATTATGCCGAACATGATTGCCAAGTCATTGAAGAAAGCTTCCAAAAACTCGGTCAACCTTGCCCCAATTTTGAAACCGACTGCACTTGGGAACTCGCTCAAACCTATTTTCCCAGACTCGACAGTTACTCCCTAGAGCATCTCAGCAAACAATTGCTGTTGCGGGTTGACGGGCAATTATTCAATTCCGAATTTGCCCATGCCGCTCGCTATGATGCCCAATTTACCTATCAACTGTATCAGGAAATTCTTAAACGGCAGAATCCCTTACTTGCGCTAAAAAACGAGCCCAATCCCTTTAACGACAGCCGGGTGGACAATCCCTTCCAAACTCATCCCGATTACACGAAACTCTACGAACAAGAATTTACTACCCTGAAATCCCTGGTTCAAGATATTAAACAAGACTTCAACCATCAAAGCAAAGGCGCGGTTGTTATTGGGGAAGCAGGATCCGGCAAAACCCACTTAATGATGCGTCTTGCCCAGGACGTTTTAAGCACCAATCGTCTGCTGTTCATCCGGCAACCCAATCATCCCGACGCGGTTCTTTTCCATACTTACAGCCGAATTTTGGAATCCTTTGTCGAACCGGTTCCCAACACTAATTATACGCAACTAGATTATTTACTGGCGCAGGGATTCATTAATTTTCTGCATAGCGAATATTCTCGTTTGTCTAGTAAAGGAAAAGCACTTTTAGACCAACTTCAAGATAGCCATCTCAGCTTATTTGAGATTCTCAATCGAGGTTCTAAACAAGAAAATTGGCAACGCATGGAACGTTGGTTAACTAATTGGTGGAAAGATACCTATTCGGGAGCGGGTTATGCTATCCAAATTATTAAAGGAATTGTCAAATACTGTCGTTATACAGATCCTCACCGTAAACAATTAATTACGCGTTGGTTGGCTGGGGGAGAATTAGAGGATAAAGAAGCCGATCAGCTGGGACTGGAAAAATGGTCGGACGATTTAAATAAAGAAGACTTTGCGTTAGAGGCAATGTCTGTGTTTGGGAAGTTCTCCTTATTAGATGAACCCCTTATTATTGTCTTTGACCAATTAGAAGGGTTAGGACTGCCTCATCATCATAAAACCTTGCTTAGTTTCGGAGAAGCAGTCAAAGAACTTTTCACTCATGTTCCCAACAGTTTAATTATTCTAAATCTATTCTCCGATCGCTGGCAACAGTTTCAAGATGCTTTAAACCCTGCAGTAACTGATCGAATTGCTCAAGATGAAATTCATTTAGAAAAACCAAATAAACAAAACTTAAAAGCCATCTTACAATTAAAAATCAGCGACCTCAATATTTCCTTAGATAAATTATTTACGGACGAAGAACAAGAAGATATTCTATCCCAAGACTCCATTCGCGCAGTGATTAATCGCGCTTCGGGCTATTATAAACATAAAGTTCACGGCACGCCGCTTCCTACTACTTCAGAATCTCTTAATCAACCGCAAACCAATACCGACTATCGCCTGCAAAAATTGGAAGAAGAAGTCGCCAGCATTAAACGCCAACTGCAACAAGTTTTCTCAACAAAAGAATCCATTGCTTCTGAAGAACCTAAAAAAGAACCCATTCCTGCCGAAGAACCGAACCCGAAAAATAGTTCAAGCAATCCTGACGAAACTCCTCCTTCCAACTCGGTTCAAGAAGAAATTCTGGATTACCTAAAACAGCAAGAACAAGCAATCAACCAACAATATCAAAAACCGACTATTATTAATGATCATGACGATATTGGCAAAATTATCGAAATTGCTCAAGGTTTCCAGTATTTAACCAGTCTAGAAATGCAAACGCTGAAATTAGGGAAGAAAAAACTTCCCGATCACGTGGTTGTTAAAAAAGGAAAAAGCGGCAATGTTTTAGGGTTTCTACAAATTGCCGGAAGCGCCTTTACCGCAAGGCTGAAAAACTTTAATCAGCTCGTGGTTTCTCATCCGAATTTGAATTTTACCCTGATGCGGGATGCTAGAGAACCGAAAATTACGGGAAAAGTCGGCCGTCAAGAAATTGAAAAATTAAACCATACCGACAATGGAAGTTTTACTATTTTACAACAAGCCGATCGCGTGGAATTGGAACTACTGTATAAGCTCATTACCGATATTAATAACCAAGAATTTGATGTGAAATTGGAAACCGCTCTGGAAACATTTCTTGAACAGAGACCCCATCATTGGTTAACCGAATCTCTGCTTATCAATTAATCATTCTCCTCCCAATAATTGTTATAAGTTGCCTCAACTTCAGCGACGATTTTTTGGCGAAATGTCTCAGGGGCAACGACTTTCACCTGTTCACCAAATCCTAAGATCCATCGCTTGAAATCTACATCATCTACTGACCAGATGGGAACCGTAACTCTAAAGCGATAGGGAAAGTTGGGATCTTTGCTACCGGCGAGGCGAAAAACGGATTGGTCGGTATCTTGACTGGCTTTATCAGAACGGCGCGTCATTTGCATTTGAGACTTGGGAAACCGTTGATTCCCCTCGCTGACAAATTTGAAAATTTGCTCGGTCATGTGAAGTTCAATGGTCGTTTGCACTGTATCACGCTCTTGTTTGTTCTTACTCAGATATTTGGTTTGGTCTGAGACCCGATTGCCTAAAAAAATACCGGCACTCGCTTTGTACAATTTTTTCAGCTGATTTAACTTGTCCCATTGCTTCTGAAACGATCGCGACTGTCCCGTTGCTTGTTCCAATGTTAAACGATCCAACCGTTGAAAGCTCAACAACCCATCTTTTTCCGGGTTGCCTCCGACGCGCTCAAATGCCAAGTACCACGAGATATTGTGAAACACTACCTGCAAAGGATAGGCGTGAAACCGGTCAAGTTCCGGTTGCCCTGGAAATCTCGCACTGCCAGGTCTTAAGGCTAATTCTAACAGTTCCCCTGCCTCGATCGCGCTCTCCAAATGATCCAATTGGTTGGGAAGGGCCGTTTTCGGCAAGGTATTAGTATTGACAATTTCCCGATTGCCGATAGCCCGACTGGGATAAACTTGTTTAATATCCAGCAAGCGACTGGATTCAATGCGTTCGCGAAAGGTTTTGGCTATCTCCACCGCAACCGGATCATCCAAATATACCTGTTGGGAACGCAGCAAACCGTAAATTTTTGCCAGTTCCGGTTGGGAAAAGATACCGGTTCCGCAGAAATACCCTTTTTTCATGGTAAAACCTGGGAACAGTTCATAGGGCTTTAAAACCTGTCTGATATCTTCCCGGACACTGGCCAGGGTATGTCCTAAAAGCACTCCATCATTCTGCATAGTCTGGAAAAACCCTTCTTGCAATCCCTGTTGGCGTTTTGATGAGGAATCGGATTTCGGTTTCGGTTTGGTGGGGAAAGGATGATGGGCGAGGTAGCGAGTTAAGGTCAGCAGCCGTTGAAACGGTTCCCAATTCGAATAACGGTGCCAAGCTGCCGGTTGCTGTTGTTTGTCTTTGCTGATGGAGTCGATTTGCAGTTCTTCTTCAACAGTTCCAGTTGTTAAAAATCCATTTTTCTCCAACCATTCCAAATCTCCCGCGAGCTCGTCTCGATCGGCATAAACGCGCCCTTTCCAACGCGCCATAATCGCCTGAATTTCGTCTAAATCATCGGCTTCATCGGAAATCGTTCCTGCTAATAGGGTTTGTGCCGTCTCTGGCGCCGTTTCCCGCAAATTGCCTAGACCGGGATATTGCAAAATCAGGGAAAGGAGATGCATCAAGCGCTCAAAGTCCAGTAAATGAGAGTAAGGATGGAGGTCGTATTGCCTGGACTGATTGCGCTGCTGGGTTAGGGAGCGATTTAAGCGGTTCATTATGTGTCGCGCCTGAATTTTTGCCATCTCCGTATCCCGAACCTCGATTTTGGCGACTTTTAGAAAGCCTTCGGCGCTGCGGGGCGGAAACCGATCCAGACTGGTTTGCATCCGGTTAATTGCTTCTTCCGGTACTGCGCGATCGCGCTTTTGATTCCATGCTTTGGCTGTCTCGGGAGACGTTTGCAGATGCCAGCCCAGCCAACAGTTATTCGGCTCGATAATGGTATTTACTTTCTGCAGCCACTCCAAGCGATGGGCGCGTTGGGCATTAGTCGCATCATAGATAACGGTTTGCCCTTGCGCGATCGCGCTGTGGACTTGTTTCAGGAGATGAGTTTCAATTTCGGGCCAATTGCCTTGAATCGTTTCATTGCCATATAACTGTTCTCTCGCGCGATCGGTGGAAATAATCACTGCATCCGGGCAAAGGGTGGCAAGAATTTGGGCAAAGGTGGATTTACCGCTGCCGGGGATACCAATGAGTAAATGATTCAGCGTTGAGAACTCCATATTTGGGTTAATCGCCATACCATTCGATTGTTATTGTCTCGAACAATTTTGTTTTTAACGATTCATTTCTTGCGACTAGCCAAATAATATAGATTCACAGCCTTTTTGTGCTAACGCTTATGGAATTCGAGTTGGCCAACATAGTCAAATTGCTCATTATACTGTTGGTCGCCGCTAAAAAGTTTCACTTGATAAGTCCCTTTCCTGGGAAGAGGACAAGCAATTTCAGTTCCCTGAATCGCGCTCTCGGTACATGGCTTTGATTGCGTTTGGCCTTGGCGGATATAATTTGCAAGAAGCCACTGGCGATTGGGATTTTTGAGTTTAATTACTGCTTCCTTTGTCGTATCGGTTTGAGAACGATTAGGGGAAACCAATTCCAATCCATCGGCAAAAAACTGAGGTTCCAGCATCGGTTGTCGGAGAAATTCTCCTCTAGAAATGGGATCGGATAATAATTGCCACTTTTGATCCTCAGGAAAATGACTAATAATCATTACCGAAGCGGGCGGAAAAAGATAATTTGTTCGATATTTTTTAGTAAAACCGGAGCCTTCCACAAAGCCGCTGTCCCAAGTAGCATCAATTAAATACCAATTTCCTTCAATTTTGGCGGCATTCCAAGCATGGCTTTGTCCGCTTAAATCGCTCGTCGAAGTGCGAGAGTCCCCCGTTACATACACAATTTGCTCGCCGATTGCATTTCCCAAAGCCTGCAGCAGCTTGGCGTATCCTGCACAAACTGCTTTCTGGGTTTGGAAAACCGTTTGCGGATCTTGAGGAGGATAGCGGCCGGCAAAGTAAGACTCAGCATCATATGAAACACGATCGGCAACATAGTCATGGAGTGCTTTAACGCGAAGAAAGGAATCGGATTCTTGCTGAGCAATATATTGGGCAACTGATTCAATACTGGTTTCAACATCAGATGGCATGGAAGCGACTGCTGGATGCAAACTGGCATTGTTTCGAGGCCAAATCCGGTTCTCTGACTGAGAAGGCGTTTGTTGCGAATCAGAGGGGTTAGGAGAGGGGTCAATCGATTTCTCACTATTAGGTTGAACGGTATCGGAATCTGCGAATTCTTTATAAGGATTGTTGTGGACGCTAAGGTAGAATCCTTCTAGGGTATTGGCGACTTGATATAGGGTCTGTCGAACCAATTCTGCTTTTGGACTTTGAAAAGAATCCAAAAACCAATCTCCTCTAGTCGATAACGCGAGAAATGATGTCTCAGGCCGAAGAATAAGCAAGAGCGCAATAAAGGTCAAATTCAATACCAACGTTCGCAGGGTAATGCGGTCTCCCCAAGTTAAAGCACCGTTTCGAGGCTTTCGTTTTCCGCTTCCGCTTAAATCCCACAGAATTGGAACCAGCGGAAAGAGAAGAATACCGGAAGCAGCCGCCAATAATGTTGGACCATTGATAAATGCAACCAAAGACGATGCCAGCCAAACTCCAAATAGAGGGGTGGAAAAAACTAAGAGATAAAAGAAAAGGCGTATAATAAACATCGCATAATAGCCAACTGCTTGATAAAAAATTAAAATTTAATACAAGTATATTATGTGATTAAAATTGCTGATATTTCAAAAATACAGGACTTCTCAGTTTTTTTAAAACTTGAAGCTCAGGCTTTTGAAGTCCTTCCTCAACGATAGGTTGTGGAGCAAACCTTTGCTTGATTAGTTTAAAATCGGTGATTAGTGGTTGATTCAGATAAGCTGCTAGAAGCATTTGTCACTAATTCAATTAAACAGAAATTGCTCAAGAAGGACTTAATCCAGCCCGGCATTTATTAGTGATTTCATTGGGAAAAGATGCGCAATCGTTTCAAGCTAGCATTGCTAAGCTGTTATGCATCTTCTGAGCCGCTAACTGATGACATCAATAACGTCAAAAATCATTTCCCTTCATTTTTAAACAAAAGAGAACGGACTTAACTATGAACATTTTTCATCGTCTTGATATTGAAGATACGCTTGAGAAAGTGGGATACCCTGATCTTCAGTCTTTTTACTCGTTAGAGCAGTTAAAACAAGCCCTTGAAACTAAAGCCAAGTGGAAGTTTACTGAGTTCACCGAACGATTTTCAGGAAGCCGAAAAGGAGCATGGGAGCGTTCTGTGAAATTTGCATTTCGATCTGCTTTTACCATAGATTATGTCTTCTCCTTTTCTAATGATCAAGTGAGTACGCCCTATGGTGCATTCAAATTCGTTTACCATCCTGAGTTAGTTCGAGGTTTTGATAACTTTTCTAAAAGACACACTGAGATTTTGCGCTTGAATAACACAGGCGTTTACAAAACATTGGAGATTAGCGCAGTTGGAATGATTGCTTTAGTCTTTCCTCACAACGATTACGATCTGCCCGATGAACGAAAAGATGAAATCGTCCTCGACATCGATAATCTCATTAATTACATGGAACAAAGCGAGGAATTTCTAAGCACCCATATTTTGCAAATGGGCGACTATAAGCCATTTGTCCCGCCACTCCCCTATTAAGTTAATGGGCGCGATCGCAACTATTTGTATTTTAAGAAAAGCGCGATTGAATCTTAATTCAGGCGCTGGAGGCGCATCAAATGTTCGATTTAGTACCAGAGGCAATCGTTAGCTAATCAAGCAAAATAATAAATTTTTCGCCGGTTTTTTCTTTATTAAATGTGGGATTAATAATTTTTGATTTATATGTAGATCATCAATTCAATCATGATTAGAATTGCTATAGCCCTCGCGTTTTTTGGGCGAAAGTTTGTGGATTAAACAAAAACGGGGTGGAGCCGTCTCCATCCCACCGAAAGAATTATAGAAAGACTGAATCAA